>DASTZM010000781.1:0-5303 GCA_035764305.1 Chloroflexota bacterium
GGCGCGAGTGGGGGAGATCATGCGCGCGGCTGCGCGCCGCAGGGACGGGGCGGGAGCTCGCCCGGCCGGTGATACGGAAGAAAGCGCCGTCCCGACGGCATCGACGCCGGCAGCGCCTGTCCCCTCGATGCGCGCGCTGTACCGCGAGCTCACCCGCCTCCACGTCGCGCGTGTGGCGCACCTGGAGCGCGAGCTGGAGACCGACGGTCTAGAGGACGCCGCGCTCCTCGACGCGGTCGAGGCGCGTCTGGATGAGCTGACCGCGGCGTGCGAGCGTGACGCGGCCGCGCTGGGCAAGGAGCTTCAGCCGGCTGTCGACGCGGCGCGTTCAGCGGGACAGCAGAGGGAATCGCGCCGGAAGCCGGCAGACAGAGAGGCACCCGCATGATCGTCTACATCGTTCGTCACGCACCGGCCGGGCAGCGCGACCCATCCAAGTGGCCGGATGACTCGGCACGACCCCTGACGAAAAAAGGCGAGCGCAAGTTCGCCCGGGCCGCCGCGGGGCTGGGTGCGTTCGCGCAGAAGCCGGCGATCGTGCTGAGCAGCCCGTACGCCCGCGCCTGGCGCACCGCGGAGCTGCTGGAGGAGCACGCCGGGTGGCCCGCGCCGACGGTGTGCGCTGCGCTAGCCGGCAGCGCGGACCCTGCCGATGTGATCCCGGCGCTGGTCGAGCACGCCCGCGCTGAGGGCGTGGCGCTGGTTGGCCACGAGCCAAACGTGAGCGAGCTGACGTCGCTCCTGTTGATAGGCGACGCAGGCCGTGCGGCGCTCCCCTTCAAGAAGGGAGGGACGGCGTGCCTCTCGGGAGATCCCGCTCCCGGCCGCGCCCACTTGGAGTGGTTCCTCACACCCGGGCAGCTGCGCTCGATCGCCGGCTGAGAGACGGCGCCGCCCGCGCACTGGCAGTCGTCGTGAGGGCGCTGCCCAGCGCTAACCGGCGCGGATCTCGAAGCCGCCAAACTCGCCGGTCGCCGGCGCCCAGTTGGCGTCGACCGCTTCGACGCGCGAGCCCGACGGACCGCGCTTCAGCGCGTCGACGAGTCGCTCCAGATCGGCGCGATGGCCCTCAGCCACCACTTCCACGCGACGCCCGTCCGCGAGATTCCGAGTCCAGCCCGTGAGCCCCAGGCTGCGCGCCTCGCGCTGCACGAACCAGCGGAACCCCACGCCCTGGACTCGGCCGCGGACCTCTGCGTAGAGACGCTCCATCAGCGCGCCGCGCGCAGACGCACCGTGTGCACCACGCCGGTCAGGAGTAGGAGCGCGATCCCGACCACGTCGGTGACGCGGTTTGCATAGAACAGGAGGAGGCCGCCGGCGGTTGCCAGAACGCGTTCCGGGAGGTTCGCCGCGCGCCACAGCCAGCCGCCCATCCCGATGGCCAGGCCGACGATTCCGGCGGCGGCGGTCAGCGACGTAACCAGCACGTCGCCCAGCGGCGCCCGGAGGAGCACCCCTAACCCTTCGGGACTCAGCGTGAAGATGAACGGCACCAGGAACGCCGGCAGGGTGTACTTCCACGTCAGCATCATCGTCTGGAATGGATTCCCACCGGTCAGCGCCGCCGCCGCGAACGGCGAGAGCGCGGTCGGCGGGCTCACCTCTGAGAGCACGGCGTAATAGAAGATGAACATGTGCGCCGCGACGTCGGGCACGCCCACCTGCGTGAGCGCTGGCGCGATCATGACCGCCGAGATGATGTAGGAGGCCGTCACGGGGACGGCCAGTCCCAGCAGCCACACCGCCAGCGCGGCGTAGACGACGGTCAGAAACAGGTTCCCGCCGGCCAGTGTGACGATCAGACCGGCGACCTTCAGGCCGAGGCCGGTGAGCGTCACCACGCCGACGATGATCCCCGCCGTGGCCGTCGTCGCCGCGACCGACAGCACGCCCTTCCCGCCGGCTTCTAGTGCCGCCAGCAAACGGCGCGGGTGGAGGGCGGTGTCGCGCTGGAGGAAGCTGAGCCCCACTGCCAGCAGCGTGGCGAAGAAGACCGCACGGAAGGCGGTCAGGCCGAGCGCCATCAGGATGCCGATGGCGACCAGCGACGAGAAGTGGTAGCCGTAACGGAGCGTCAGACGAGCAAGTGATGGGAGCTGCATCTCCACCGGCCGTGTGCCCAGCCGGCGCGAGTCGGCTTCGATCATCAGGAAGATCGAGAGGTAGTAGAGGACGGTGGGGATCGTCGCCATCACGAGGACCTGCAAGTAGCTGATGCGCAGCAGCTCGGCGATCAAGAACGCCGCTGCCCCCAGCGTCGGCGGCGACAGGATCGCCCCGATCCCGCCGGCGGAAAGGATCGCCCCCGCGGTGTTGGCCGAATACCCTGCGCGGCGCAGCACCGGCCATGCCACTGCGCCCAGCGTGACGGTCGTCGCCACGCCGCTTCCGGAGACGGTGCCGAGCAAGAAGCCCGCGACGGTCACCGTCCGTCCGGGACCCGCGCCGTCGCCTGATCGACCCATCGCGGCCATCGACCAGTCGAGAAAGAATCGCCCCGCGCCCGAGTACTCGAGCACCGCCCCGTAGATGGTGAAGAGGACGATGTACGTCGCTGCGACGTCGAGCGGGACACCGAAGATGCCCTCCAGCGTCATGTACAGCGTCCCGACGAGACGATCGAGCTCGTACCCGCGGTGGGCGATCAAGTCGAGCCCGATCAGGTCCAGCAGGGGACCAAGGTAGGCGTAGAGGAGGAACCCTACCGCCGTCGCCGGAAGGATCCAGCCCACGGTGCGGCGCGTCGCCTCCAGTACAAGCAGGATCGTGAGCGCGCCGAGGAAGAGGTCCATCGCTGTCGGCTCGGCCGCGCGCCGGATGAACCGATCGAAGTCGACCACCGGCCACGCCAGCGCGACGACGGAGACGGCGGAAAGCAGCCAGTCCAGCCAGGTCACGCGCTGCCGTTCGGCGCGGCGCATCGGGTAGACGACGAAGGTCATCGCCATCACCACGAGGAGGAACGTGATGCGGTAGATCTGGGGATCGACGATCCCGATCACCCAATACAGCGCGTACAGGGAGAGCAGGCACGCCAGCGCTCCCACCAGCCAGCGCGTTCGACCCGAGAGCGCGCGCGTCGGGGACTCGGACTCGAATTCCTCGATCAGCTCGCCGACTTTGACCTCGCTGTCGGGCGTCAAGGCTGACTCGACAAGCGATGCACGGCGTTCCGGCGCCGCCGCCGCCGGGAAAGGCGTTAGCGGCGGCTCGGCCACAGGGTGCAGATCCTCGGTCTCGGTCCGACGCTTACGCGCACTCGATCGCCATCGGCCGCGAGCTCGTACAGCGGCCACACGCGGCCATCATAGTGCACCGTCCGCTCGCCCAATCGGCTGACGAGCACAGGGAGCGACTGGTGGCGTTCCGGCGCGACTTCGATCGTGTAGCCGGCGACGTCTTGCTGGATCGGCTCGCGCCGCGCGTAGTACTCCATCACGGGCAGACTAGGACTGCGCAGGCGCGTCAGCTCCAGCGCGTCGTCGCGCACGACGAACTCTTCGGACGCGGGCTGGCGATAGATCGAGTGTACGTAGGCCACACGAAGCTCGGTTCCGGCACGTGCCGCGACGCACGCGAGCTGCCGTCCATTCGTCTCGTCGACGATCCGCACGGCCCTGGTGGGCCACACCAGCCAGGTCAGGACGGCGCCGATGAGAACGAGTGAGGCGAGTCC
Organism: Chloroflexota bacterium; assembly: GCA_035764305.1. Lineage (GTDB taxonomy): Bacteria > Chloroflexota > UBA11872 > UBA12225 > UBA12225 > DASTZM01. The sequence continues at coordinate 3,680 of DASTZM010000781.1, forward strand.
GAGTAACCGCGCCCCTAGCCTTTCCAGACCTTCTTTTCGCGGTAGTACTTGATCGCGCCCTTGTGGAAGGGCACGGGCGATCCGACGACCGCGGTCTCCAGCTTGAGGTTCTTCGCCTCGGGATGGATATTCCCCAGCTCCGCCTGCTTGTCGAACAGCACCTTGGTCACGTCGTAGGCGAGCGACTCCTCCATCTTCTCGTTCACCACCAGCACGTTCGCCACCCCGATCACCGAGACGTCGGCCGCCATGCTCGGGTACGTCGACTTCGGGACGTTCGCCTTGTAGTACAGCTCCTTCCCGTACTTGCTCTGCATCGCGCCGATGATGTCGTCGTTGGAGAGCAGCTTCCACTGGATGCGCGGCGTGTTCGCCAGGTCGGTCACCGCCGGCGTCGGCAGCCCGCCCGACCAGAAGAACGCGTCGATCTTTCCATCCTTCATCGCGTCGACCGACGGCTGGGCGTTGAGGCTTTGCTTCTGCACATCTGAGTTGGGGTTGAGCCCGGCCGCCTCGAGAATGCGGAACGCGATCACCTCGGTCCCGCTCCCGGCGGCGCCCGTGCTGACCACCTTGCCCTTCAGGTCGGCGATCTTGTTGATCCCTTTGTCGGCCAGCGCGATGACGTGCGTGTAGTTCGTGTAGAGCACCGCCAGGGCCGTCGCCGGCACCTTGCCGAACTCCTTGAACGCCGCGGCTCCCTTGTACGAGTCGTCGAGCGTGTCGGCCAGGACGAAGGCGATGTCGGCCTTGCCGTCCTTGACGAACTTCATGTTGTCGACCGAGGCCGAGGTCACCTCTGCGGTCGCCTGTGCGCCTTTGACGTTCTCGCTGATGACCTTCGCCAGCCCACCGCCGTACGGGTAGTAGACGCCGCCCGTCCCGCCGGTGGCGACCGAGAGTCGCACGGTGCCACCGCGCTCCTGCGCCACCGACTGCGGGCTGCAGGCGACGAGCGCACCGGTCGCCCCCAGGGCCCCCAAGATCACCACACGCCTGGACCCACGCTCCATCGTCTTCCTCCTGGACTACCTGCGAGCGATTCTAGCGACGTGGGGTCGGCGAACGCTGTGCTCCCGCGGCCGACGCCTGCGCCCCGGCCACTTCGACCTCGGTCCGGCGGAAGGGCGTGGCCGTCGGCAGGGCCGTCGCCGTCGTGCGGCGCTCGGCGACGACCGTCGACACGTAGCCCGCAGCTGCCGTCGCGGTCGCCGCGGCGCGCTCGCGCAGCTGCTCGATCGACGGCAGCGCGGTGGCCGTCGCGCGCGGCGTGCTTGTCGCCATCGAGGCGACCATCGTCGCGATCGCGTCGGTGGTGGGGGTAGGTACCGGCGTGGGCCGCTCGCAGCGCTCGCGCGGCGCCTGGCCAGCCAGGAAGTAGTCCTCCACCTTCGGCTCGGGGCAGCCCTCCTGCCACAGCCGGCCGCTGTCCCGTCCGATCGCGACCTTTGAGAGTCCCGGCGGGGCCGGCAGCTCGTCCACGGGCAGCGGGGCGAGGGCGTACTCCATGAAGTCGTGCCAGATGGGGGCGGCGCCGGTCAGGCCGGTGGTGCCGCGCATGGCGGCGTTGTCGGCGTTGCCGACCCACACGCCCACCGCGAGCTGGCTGGTGTAGCCCACCGTC
>DASTZM010000782.1:0-6239 GCA_035764305.1 Chloroflexota bacterium
CGCTGTTCCACGGCCGGAGCGGCACGTGGCTGGTGGGGAGCCTAGCAGTGGGGGTGCCGGCCGGCGGACTGAGCCTACCGGAGGGACTGGACGGCGAGCGTGTGCGCGCCGGCGCCGCACGGGCGCTGAGGCGGCTCAATGCGGTGGGCTTCGAGCGCGTCGGCCCGAGTCGGGGGATGCTCGTGCTGCGCGGTGGGCCCCGCGCGGTGCAGGACCTGGTCTTCAAGGAGGACCCCGAGGCGTGCGTCGTGCGGCCGTCGGAGGTGCGCGTCGTGCCCGGGCGGAGTCACGGGACGTCGTATGGGCGCAGCGACGCGGCGTATGGGCGTTTGCTCGGTCTGGAGACGCTGGACTTCGACCTGTCGGAGGTGCAGCCGGGACGGCGCTCGACGGCGGTGCACGGCCACGACGGCAGCGAGGAGTGCTTCATCATCCTGTCGGGGGAGGGCGAGGTGCACGTGCTGCGCCCGGGTGAGAGCGAGCTGCGGCGCATCCCGGTGCGCGCGGGGGACGTGGTGGCGTTTCCGCCGCGCTACCAGATTGCGCACTCGTTCAAGTGCACGGGGAGCGAGCCGCTGCGCTTCCTGGGCTTCGGTGCTCCCGGCACGGTGGAGCTGGGAGTGGTGGACTACCCGCTCTCCGGGAAGCGGCTGACGTACGCGCGGCCGCCCGGGAAGGATGCCCGCTACTACCTTCCCGAGCGGCGCGACGTACCGTATTACGAGAACGAGCCCGAGGGCTGAGCTTAGAAGGCTTTCCCCAGCTCGGGGTGGCCGGGAATCTCGATCCCCACGCGGAGGCGGTTGCCGTCGTGCTGGACGTCGAGCAGCAGGCCGCCGTGGTTGGGGTCCATGTTGTTGACGAGCTCGAAGAGCTGGGTGGCGTCGACCTCGGCGCCTTCGAGCGCGGCGCGAATGGGGCGCGGGAGGAAGCGGTCGAACTCGCCGAGCAGACCGATAGGCAGCCTGGCCGTCGAGCGGTTGCCTTCGTGCTGCACCTCGAAGACGAGGTCGCGATTGACGAAGCCGAAGAAGGGGGGCGCCGGTGGGACGGGCGGGACCGGTGGGACCGGGCCCACCCCCGGTACTGGCGGGACGGGAGGAACGGGCGGCGCCGGTGGGACGGGCGGTGGGGCGCCGACGTGGAAGACGACATCGGCTTCGGGTCCGCCGCCGGGTGCGGGGCGCGGGCCGCGGCCGCCGGGGCCACCGAAGCCGCCGGGGCCGCGCCACGGACCGCCGCGGCGGCCCTGCGCGAAGGGGCCGAAGCCGCGTCCCCACGGACCGGGGAATGGCTGCGGGAAGGGACGCGTGAAGGGCCATGGGCCGGGGCCCGGGACGCGCCAGCCCCACTGGTGCTGCGCGTGCTGGGCGTGGTGGCGCTCGTGCTCGGGGCCGGCGGCGGACTCCTGGCTGCCGAGCGCCTGAAGCAGGGCGACCGCCTCGTCGACGGAGATGCGACCGTCGGCGACCATGCGCAGGACGCGGGTACGCTCGTCTTCGGGCTGGGCGGTGTCTGTGGACTCGCCGGCGCCGGCGGTCGCCGAGGACCCGGCGTGCGCTTGTGTGGCGTCGGCGTCGGCGTCGGCGTTGGTGTTGGTGTTGGTGTTGGTATCGGTCATCGTGGTGACTCCTCGGTGGGTGTGTGCAGCGCGCGCAGGCGTGCGGTCGCCTGGGCGGCGCTGATCTCGCCGCGCTCGAGCGCGCTCAGGATCGCGGCGCGCTCTCTGAGGGGCGGCGCGGGTGGGGCGGGCGGCGCGGTGCCGGACGGGTCGGGTGGGTGCGGAACGGCGGTGAGCAGCGGCAGGGCGGCCTTGAAGGCTTCATCCAGACGGGCGCGCACCGTCGGATAGGAGAGGCCCAGCTCGCGCTCGACGTCCTTCACGTTCCCCCGCACGCGGAGGAACAGCTCCAAGAGCGAGGCGTAGGGCTCAGGCAGATTGACCAGCCGTCCGGCGGTCTCCGGCCCTCCCAGTGCGCCCTGGCCGGCGTCCCGACCGGGGTGGCTGAACGTACCGGAGACCTCGGTGGCGCACGTTGGACACTGCAGCCGGGTGACCAGCAGCCCGTCGCCGCACGCGGGACAGCTGGCCGGAGGCGGAAGCGGAGCGGTCGCCACGCGCCCAGTATGCGCTCAGACCTCACAAAATGTCAATACACCTTTCCAAATTGGAAAGTGCCAGGCGCTGGATAGACTGAGCCGGTGACCTCGACGGTCGAGGCGTTGCTGGACGCGTACTTCGCTGCCCTCGAAGCGGGCACGCCGCTGGAGGCTTTCTACGCGACCGACGCGGAGGCGGGCGAGCTGGGGCCGGTGGTGAAGATTGGCTCGGGACGCGGTGAGGTGTACGTTGGGCGTGCCCAGGTGGCGGAAGCCGTGCGCTCGGTGGGCGAGTCGCTCACCGAGAACAGACTGGAGCGGCGCGCGCGGCGGGTGGTGCGCGTGGCCGGCGATGTGGCCTTTTTCGCCGACGTGGCGTGGTGGAGCGGGATGGATCAGGGGAAGCGGTTTGGATCGCTGACCCGGTGGACGGGGGTTTGCCTGCGCGTACAGGGTGGCTGGAAGCTCCTTCATCTGCACGTCTCAGAGGAGGCGGAGTGAGCCAGAGCGCCGCGAGCGACCCCTACACCAACCCCGACGAGCTGTTTGACGTGCTTGACTCGCGCGGGAACCCGACCGGGCGCACCAAGCGCCGCGCGGACGTGCACCGGGATGGAGATTGGCACCGCGCCTTCCATTGCTGGGTGCTGGACGAGTCCGACCCAGCGGCGCCGTACCTCCTGTACCAGCGCCGTGGGGCGCACAAGGACACTTGGCCGTCGAAGCTGGATGTCACGGTGGGCGGCCACTACGCGCACGGCGAGACGCTGCGCGACGTGGTGCGCGAGGTAGAGGAGGAGATCGGGCGCGTGGTTGGGCTGGAGGATCTGGCCCACCTGGGAACGCGCGTTGCGGTAGGCGGGATGGAGGACGGCGTCAACGACCGTGAGATCCAGGACATCTATCTCTGGCGGTCGGCGGCGCCGCTGGAGGTGTACCGCCCCCAGCCGGTGGAGGTGACGGCGCTGGAACGGGTCGCGCTGGCGGATGCGCTGGCGCTGCTCACGGGCGCGGCGGAGCGGATCGCTTCGCGTGTTCTCCTGCCCACGGGAGAGCAGCGTCAGGGCTGGCTGACTGGCGAGTACTTCGTGCCAACGCTGGACCGGTACTTCCTGCGGGTGGCGGTGGCGGCCGATCTGGCCGCCAGGGGCTACCCCTACCTGGTGGTCTGAGAGCCCGCCGCCCCGAGAAGCGCGGCACGGGCGGAACGCATAGTGCTGAGGGATGGTGTCTCTCGGCGCGCCGCGGCGGGAGGCATGGCGCTGGCTGGCGCTCGCGCCCACGCTGGCGCTGGTGGTGTGGGCGGCGACGCCGGCCCCGGTGGTGCACGCCAACCACGTGTGCGGCCACAACCAGGCGCCGACGTGTACGCCGACACCGCTGCCGACGGCGACGCCGACGCCGACGCGCACGTCGACTCCGAGCAGCACGCCGACGCGGTCGATCACTCCGCCGCCGACGGTCAGCCATACCCCGACGGCGATCGCAACAACGGCGGCAACCGCAACGCCCATCCCGGCAACCAGCACGCCCGCGGCGGTTCCAAGCGCGACGCCGACGCCGTCTCCGGTTGCCACGCCGATCCCGACGGTGACCGAGACGCCGACGCCGGCTGGCCCGAAGGTCTTGACTGTGTCGGGGGGCGCGCCGGGGGCGGTTTCGGCGACGCTGGCTGGGATCGATCAGGCGCTGTACGCGACGCTGGGGGCGATCACGGTGACCGACTCCACCTCGAGCGGAGCGGGATGGCGCCTGCTAGCGCAGGCGACGCAGCTGACATGCGCGGCGGGTTCGGGGGCCTGCCCGGCGGGCGGCGACGCGCTGCCGACGGGGTCGGTGGCGATCGCGCCGCCGACGGTGGCGTGCAGCGGGGGCCGGTCCTGCGCCCCGTCGGCGGTGCTGCCCAGCGTGACCATCTCGGGCGTCACGTCGATCGACGTCGAGTCGGGGGTGCGGATCGCCTCGGCGGCGGCTGGGACGGGGGATGGGACGTACGTGTTCACGCCGGGCGACATCGGGGGGGTGGCGGGACGCCACCTGCAGCTGACGCTGCCGGCGTACGCCTACGCGGCGACGTACAGCTCGACATTGACGTTCAGCGTGGCCGCCGGACCGTAAGAGAGAAGGGGGTTGGGCGGCGCTCGCCCAGTGTACAGGGCGGGTGAAGCGCCGGTACTTCTGTTCTATCGGCCAGCCGGCTGATACCCGAACGTCCCAATTGTCAATAGGCGGTCAAAACTCGGGCAAGACTTCGCGCATGCAAAAAGCGCGAATCGTTTCGATTGTTTCAGCCCTCGGGCTGCTGGCCGCTGTGGCGACAGGAGCCGCGGCTGCTACGGGCGGGGCCACGACTGTGGCCGTTCAGGCGGGATCGACCGGGCTTAGTATCAGCACTCTCGCTCCCGGCACCTTCGGCGCGGTGACGCTGTCGGGCCAGGATCAGGTCACCCATGCGTCGCTCGGTGCGTACACGGTGACCGATGCGACGGGCACGGGCGCTGGCTGGAAGGTGACGTTCAAGGCTTCGCGCTTCGCGTGCGCCGGGGGCACCGGCCAGTGCCCCTCGGGCGGCGATACGCTGGATGCCGGGCTGCTCAAGGTCGCGCCGCCGACGGCGGCGTGCGCGACGGGCAACGGGTGCCTGAGCCGGAGCGCTGCGCCGACGGGTGGCATCAGCGCCGAGACGTCGATCGACGGGGATTCCTCGGCGGCCGCGGTGACGGTACTCTCGGCGGCGGCGGGCGCGGGCATGGGCAAGTACACGGTGACGCCGGGCGCCTTCTCGAGCGACACGAGCAAGAACCTGCAGCTGCAGCTGCCGGCGTACGCGTACGCCGCGACGTACAGCTCGACGCTGACGATCGATATCGCGACCGGGCCGTAGCCTGCAGACCGACCCCGAGGGCGGCGACCGCCCACGAAGAGCTCTCGGCACAGGCCGTGCACACCAGGTCTGGCCGGGAGCTTTTGTGCGTCTAGGGGGTATGAGGCTGGCCCGGTGGCTGCGGTGGCTGGTGTGTGTGGCGACCGCGGCGGGTGGGGTGATGGGACCGGTCGCGCCGGCGCTGTGGGCCGCACCGGCGCAACAGGCGACGCAGGAGGGGGCACAGGTGTCGCTGCGCCCGGTGGACGAAGCGGGAAGCCCACTGCCGGGGCCGGGCTACTTCACGGTCACGGCGCAGCCGGGTGAGACGGTGACGCTGCACGTGCTGGTGAGCAACGCGGGCTCGGCGCCGGCGACGGTGGTGCTCCAGCCTGTCGACGCTTCATCGAGCACGGGCGGTGGTGTGGCGTACAACCTGCCCGAGCAGCCGGTTCGCGGCGTCGGCGCGTGGGTCGAGCTGCCGCAGACGTCGCTGATGCTCGAGCCGGGCCGCGCGACGCTGGTGCCGTTTCAGGTTCGCGTCCCGGCCGGCACAGGCACGGGGGAGCACGTCGGCGGGCTGACGGCGTTTGTCCCCACCGAAGGAGGGGGGAGCGCGGTGGCGGGGTCGCAGCCGGGGCAACAGTTCTCGGTGCGCGTGCAGACGCGCACGGTGGTGGCGGTGGTGGTGAACGTGCCCGGCGTGCGCGAGACGCGGCTGGCAGTGAGCGGCGTGGAGGTGGAGCGCCGGCCCGACGCGGCGTACCTGGTGATCCGCGTGCGCAACACGGGCAACACGCTGGCGAAGGGGCAGGGGACGGTGCTGGTGAACCGCGCGGGAGACACGACGCCGCTGATCAGCGGCCCGATCGCACTGGAGACGACGGTCCCGGGGACGGAGACGACCTTCCCGATCCAGTGGACGCGCGATCTTCCCGCGGGGCGCTACCAGGCGCGGGTGGAGCTGAGCTGGGACGGTGGTGGGACGACGTGGGAGGACGCGGTGACGGTGGCGCCGCTGGCGGCGGCGACGGCGCGGCCCGGCGCTGGACCGATCTTCGTGGCGACGCCCGACCCACGCGCGGCGGGGGCGGCGGGGGCGGAACGGGTCTCGGGTATTCCCGGCATTTTGGGCACAGCGGGCATACCGGCGACGACGCTGATGACGGTGCTGCTGGTGGCGATGGCGGGGCTGCTGGTCGCGGCGCTGGCGGTGATCGTCGCGCTGCTGCGCCGCCCGCGGGCGGCCGGACCGTAGCGCGCCAGCGCGCCCGAC
>DASTZM010000783.1:0-3239 GCA_035764305.1 Chloroflexota bacterium
ATACCAGTACCAGGCGTTTGGCGTGCCGGCGCTGGGGCTGAAGCGCGGGCTGGGGGATGACCTGGTGGTGGCGCCGTACGCGACGGCGCTGGCGCTGGCGATCGCGCCGCGTGAGGCGGTGCGCAACCTGCGCGCGCTGGAGCGGGCGGGGCTGGGGAGTGAGTACGGCAATTACGAGGCGATCGACTACACGCCGCGCCGGCTGAGCGAGGGCGAGAGCAGCGTGGTGGTGTGCTCCTACATGGCGCACCACCAGGGCATGACGCTGGTGGCGCTGGACAACGCGCTGCACGGCGACGTGATGCCGGCGCGGTTTCACGCGGACCCGCGCATCCGGGCGACCGAGTCGCTGCTGTTCGAGCGGGTGCCGCTGGCGCCGGCGGTGGCCGGTGGGGAGCGCGATGGGCCGGCGCTGCCGCGCGGCGGAGATGAGGCGCGCGAGGCGGGGAGCCGCTACGGCGCGGTGGACTCGGCGCTACCGCGCGTCCAGCCGCTGGGCGGGCAGAGCTACGCACTGGTGGTGACCAGCGCCGGTGGCGGGTACAGCCGGTGGCGCGACCTGGACGTGACGCGCTGGAGCGCGGACACGACGCGCGACGACACGGGCAGCTTCATCTACGTGCGGGACCTGGAGGACGGCACGACGTGGTCGGCCGCGCATCAGCCGGTGGGGCTCCCGGCGACGCGCTACTCGGCGTACCTCACGCCGGCGCGGGTCGAACTGGACCGGCAGGACGTGGGGATTGGCACGCGCACCGAGATCGCGGTCTCCTCCGAAGATGACGCGGAGGTGCGGCGCGTGACGCTGGCGAACCTGTCGGACCGGGTGCGGCGCATCGAGGTGACGAGCTACGCCGAGCTGGCGCTGGCGGCACACGCGGCGGACCGCGCGCATCCGGCGTTCAGCAAGCTGTTTGTCCGGACGGAGGCGCTGCCGCCCGGCGGGCGGGGCGGGGCGCCGGCGCTGCTGGCGTGGCGTACGCCGCGCAGTGGGAACGACCCGGCGATGTGGGCGGTACACGTGCTGGCGCTGGCACCCGGGAACGAAGGGTCCCCGGCTGACCCGGAGGTGCAGCTGGAGACGAACCGCGGTCGCTTCATCGGCCGGGGGCGGAGCGTCAGGCGGCCGCTGGCGCTGGAGGGCGACCTGTCCAACGACGCGGGGTACGTTCTGGACCCGATCTTCAGCTTGCGCTGCCGCATCACCCTGGCGCCCGGGGAGCGGCGCCAGCTGGCGTTCGTGACGGGAGCGGCGGCGGATCGCGCGGGGGTCGTGTCACTGGCGGAGAAGTACCACGACCTGCGCGCGGTGGAGCGTGTGCTGGACCTGTCGCGGTCCCAGGCGCAGCTGCTGCCGCGCCAGCTGCGGGTGACGGTGGGAGACCTGGAGCGATTCCGCCGGCTGGCGAGCCACGTGCTGTTCCCGAGCGCGGCGCTGCGCGCGGCGGAGCAGACGCTGCGCGCGAACCGGCTGGGGCAGACGCGGCTGTGGGCGCAGGGCATCTCGGGGGACCTGCCGATCGTGCTGGTGCAGATCGGGGACGCGCTGGACCTGGAGCTGGCGCGGGAGGCGCTGGCGGCGCACGCGTACTGGCGGCTACAGGGTCTCAAAGCGGACCTGGTGATCCTGGACGACGAAGCGGTGGGATACGAGCAGCCGCTGCGCGATGGCTTGCAGCGCCTGGCGCAGACGTACGCGCAGGGTGTGGGGCTGGACCAGCCGGGCGGGATCTTTCTGCGCCGGGCGGGTCAGCTCCCGCCGGAGGACGTGGCGCTGCTGCTGGCGGCGGCGCGCGTGGCGCTGGTGGCGGCGCGCGGGTCGCTGGAGCAGCAGCTGGCGGCGCTGGACGCCCGATCCGCGGAGGCGGCGCCGGCACCACCAGCGGCGCTGCGGCTCGGGCGGCGCGTGCGGGAGGAGCCGTCGGCGCCGCTGCCGTTCATGGAGCTGCCGTACTTCAACGGCTACGGCGGCTTCACGCCGGACGGACGGGAGTACGTGATCTATCTGGGGCCCGGGGTGTCGACGCCGGCGCCGTGGGTCAACGTGATGGCCAACCCGACGTTTGGCGCGCTGGTGTCCGAGGCGGGCCAGGGCATGGCCTGGTGGGGAAACAGCCAGAGCAACCGGCTGCTCCCGTGGTCGAACGATCCGGTCAGCGACCCGGCGGGAGACGCGCTGTTCATCCGCGACGAGGAGAGCGGCGTCTACTGGACGCCGACGGCCGCGCCGGTGCGCGAGCTGGACGCCTACCGCGCGCGCCACGGGCAGGGGCAGAGCGTGTTCGAGCACAACAGCCATGCGATCGAGCAGGAGCTGCTGGTGTGCGTGCCGGTGGACGACCGCGGCGGGGAGCCGCTGCGGCTGCAGCGGCTGCGGCTGCGCAACGCGTCGTCGCGCCGCCGGCGCCTTTCGGTCACCTCGTACGCGGAGTGGGTGCTGGGCGCCAACCGCGAAGAGACGCAGATGCACGTCGTGAGTGGATGGGACGCGGAGGCGCAGGCGCTGCTGGCGGTGAACCGCTTCCACCCGCAGTGGGGCGAGCGCGTGGCGTTCGCAAGCGCGAGTGTGCCGGTGCGGAGCTACACCGCGGACCGGACCGAGTTCCTGGGGCGCAACGGGCGCATCGAGCGACCGGCGGCGCTGACGGCGCAGTCGCTCTCGGGCCGCGTGGGGGCCGGGCTGGATCCGTGCGCCGCGCTGCAGGTGGCGGTGGAGCTGGAGCCCGGGGAGACGACCGAGGTGAGCTTCGTGCTCGGGCAGGCGGCGGACGCGGCGCAGGCGCGGCGGCTGGCGCGAGCGCTCCGCGACCCCGCGCAGGTGGACGCCGCCGTGACGGCGACGGGCGAGTGGTGGGATGAGCTGCTGGGGACGGTGCAGGTGGAGACGCCGGATGCGGCGGTCAACTTCCTGCTGAACCGCTGGCTGCCGTACCAGACGCTGAGCTGCCGCATCTGGGGGCGCTCGGCCTTCTACCAGTCGGGGGGTGCGTTCGGCTTCCGGGATCAGCTGCAGGACGGGATGGCGCTGGTGTACGCCAGGCCGGCGCTGGTGCGGGAGCTGCTGCTGACGGCGGCGGCGCACCAGTTCCCGGAGGGGGACGTGCAGCACTGGTGGCATCCCGAGTCGGGCGCGGGGATACGGACGCGGTTCTCGGATGACCTGCTGTGGCTGCCGTACGTCGTGGCGCACTACGTGGGAGTGACCGGCGACACGACGGTGCTGGACGAGGGGGTGCCGT
>DASTZM010000784.1:0-2222 GCA_035764305.1 Chloroflexota bacterium
CGTGGAGATGGGCTACAGCTTCAGCCGGCAGACCTACATGACTCTGAGCGGCCTGAAGTGGGACGTGGCTCCCCTGCCACGCGGTAAGGCGGGCGCGGCGGTGCACGTGGCGCGCAACGGGTTCGGCATCGCCACGAAGAGCAAGGTGCAGGAGGCGGCGTGGCTGTGGCTGGCGCACGCCACCGGCAAAGAGGTGTGTCTCGAGGCCACCAAGCAGGGTCGCGTCCACCCGCCGCGCAAGTCGGTTGCCAATTCGGACGCGTTCCTCAAGCCGGCGGGCGTGACCGCGGACTTCCGACCGTTCGTGGAGCAGCAGCCGTTCGGCCAGTTCGGGGCGCCGCACCAAAAGCGCGGCGACCTGGCGGGACTCCTGCAGGGGCCAGTAAACGACGCGTTCGATGGGAAGCTTTCAGCAGGACAACTGGCCAACCAGCTGGCGCCGCAGATTCAGCAAATGCTCGGTCAGGGAAAGGGATTCCCTGATAAGAAGTAGCGCGCCGTCCGATCATGGAAGAAGCGCGTCTACAAGGACGCGCTCCAAAGTGGCAACCAGGCGCAGATGCCGCTCGGCGTAGTCTGGCCGATCACGTTCTCGTACTCGTGGGGATCGGCGTCCAGATCCATCATGCGCACCGTCTTCGACCGCACGCCCTGGCGCTATCAGCGCCTGGAGGGGAAACGGTCAGCGCAGGCGATGGCCGCCGACCTGGCGCCGCAGCTGCAGGCGCTCCTTGCCCAGGGCAAGAGCTTTCCGGACGTCAAGAAGTAGCCGTGACCGCACGGCGAACGACGACTAGAGCCTGTTGGCACCCACATTGCCGGCTCAAGGCGCACGGCGAGCATCGAGCTCGGGCGGGAATCAGATGGCGCCTGCCGGCTTTCCCAGCTCTGGGTCATCGAGTGGCGAGAGGGATCCGGCGTACGATCTCATGGCAGTGGCGCCGCCCACCGCGTAATGACGATGACGCGCGCCTGAGCCAGATGGACGACGCACCGCCGGGCTGCGCCCCCAACATCGGCCCCCGCGAGCGGCGCCGCCGGCTGGCAGGGGCGATTGTGCTGGGCGTGCTCGGCGCGATCGGCGCGGGAGTCCTGCTGGCGCTCCACGCGCCGCGGGCCGCGCGCGTGCTGGTGTTCCTGCCCCTGGCCGGTGGTGCGATCTCCTTCTTCCAGTGGCGGGACCACACCTGAGTGCGGCTCGCCTCGCGCGGTCTGCGCGACATGGACGCCGGCGCCGAACGCATACCTCAGGCAGACGAACGGCGGCGCGCCGCACGGCAGGCCCGCCTCGTGTCGCTGAAGGGTACGCTGGTGGGTCTGGCGCTGACCGTCCCGGTCGTGCTGCTGCCCGGCTGAGGCCGGAGGCGATTTCACGTTCTGGGTACGTCTGGCCCTCGACGAGAACAGCTCAGAAGCGTGGTTCCGACCGAGGAGGCGAGCGGCTGAGAGTAGCGGGAGAAGGTGCGAGGGGCTAACCGGCCGCCGCGCCGGGAAGTACCCAGCAATGGAGATCGCCTTCAGCTCCGACGGTGAGCCAGCGGCCCCGGCGCGGCGAGTTGAACGCGCCCGCCTGCTCATCGAAGGGGTAGTCGACGGCGGCGACGAGCCGCATGGGCTGACGCTCGACGAGGAGGTGGCGCTCGCTCTCGCCGTCGGACGTGCTGGCGAGGATGAGGTCTTCCGTGAGGTAGCCCGCGTACAAGTCCCACCGATCTTCTTCGGAGAACTCGGTTGGCGCCGCCAGCTTCTCGATCGCGGCGTCGTCGGCGAAGCGGTGCCTGATGAGCTCCCACGAGCCGCTGCCGTGCGGGGTGGTGAGGTACTCGTGACCGGCGGGGTGGACGTCCATGAGGACGCGGTCGTCGCCGGGAGCGAAGCGCAAGTCGATTCGCACCGAGGAGCCGGGCTGGCCGTCGTGGTCGCGGGCGGGCCTGACCCAGCGGATGGGGGAGCCGTCCTGGCCCTCGCCGATCGAGAGGCCGAGGGTGTCGCCGTCGGGATGGTGGACGGGATGGCAGCCGGCCCCGGCGACGTTCAGGCGGCGCGTGTCCAGGAGTGCGCGCGTCGCAACGTCGATGAGCCAGACGGCGTCGTCGGCCAGCAGCGGCTGCTCGGGCGTGAAGGTGGGGACGGTCGCCCAGAGGTAGCGGCCGCCGGACGCGAAGGCGCAGCAGCCGGTCTCGCTGTCGCTGTTCCCCCAGGCGTGGTGGGGGAAGCTGGCG
>DASTZM010000785.1:0-2335 GCA_035764305.1 Chloroflexota bacterium
ATCAGCGTGACCAGGTAGTCCATCACGTCGTAGCCGGCCTGGCTGTTGATGGCCACGGCGGTGCGGTCCTTGTTCCAGAACTCGCCGCCGAAGCGGCGCACGAACCCAAGGAACTGGTTCATGATGATCTCGCGCGTGCCGTATTCGTACCAGTCGAAGCCCCACTGTGACGTGGCCACGTCGGCGCCGGGCTTGGTCATGCGGCGCGCCCACTCGCGAAACTCCTCGTAGGTGGTCGGCGTCTTGCTCGGGTCGAGGCCGGCCGACTCGACGAGTGAGCGATTGAAGAAGGGGATGGTCAGGCTCAGCTCGCGCGAGATGGCGTAGTTCGCACCCCTGAACTTCAGGGAATCCTGGAAGCGGGGCAGGAGATCCTGTGCGTTGAACTCCTTGTCGGTCTTGAAGTAGCCGTCCAGCTTGGCCAGTGCGCCCTTGGCGGCGCTCTCGAAGACCCACACCTCCTTCAGGCGAGTGACGTCGGGGGCGGATCCGGCGGCGCTGGTGGCCTGGAACTTCTCGAAGAGCTTGGTCTGGTCGGACTCGGGCTCGGCGCTGACGACGATCTTCTGCTCGGCGCCGACCGTCTGGTTGAACTTCTCAAACTGTTGCTGCTGCCACTGCATCGAGGCGCCGCTGCCGAGCGCCATGAAGCGGACCGTGGCCGCGGTAGTGCGTACCTTCTTGGCCGGGGCGGCGCCGGCGCCGCACGCGGCGAGCCAGAGCGTCCCCGCGGCGGTCGTGGCGGCGGCCCCGGCGCGCGCTATGGCGCGCCGGCTGAGTGGGCGAGCACGCGGCGGAACTGGCTGAGTCTGCATTGGTGGGTTCCCTCCCTAGTGTGGCTGTTTGGCGCGCGCGGTGGTGGCGGTGGTGGCGGTGGTGGCGGCAGCGGCGCAGGCCGCGATGAAGTCGTCCGAGGTGAGCGTCGACGCGAGCCCGGCCATCTCGAGCTCGCGGATCGCCTGCTGCGTGCCTCGCAGCTCGGCGACCGTGTCGTGCCCCTCGATGGCTGTGGTGCAGTCTCGGAGCAGCATCACGTTGTACCCCCGCGCGCTGAAGGCGCGGACGCCGTAGTCCTTGAACGGGATGCAGATGTTCGTCGCGAACCCGGCGTAGAAGAGATGCAGGATGCCTCGGTCCTCGCACAGGCGGTGAAGCTGGGCTCCCGTGGCGACGACGCAGTCGTCCGCCTGCGGCTCGACGCTCGGGTCGATGCGGCGCGCCTCGCGCTCCGCACGGAGGGCGGGCTCGGCCGGCGGGACGGGCCGCCGGAACTGCCGGAACTCGCCCTCACGACGCCGGAAGGCGGGCGGCGGCCAGTCGCCGGGCTCCAGGAACGGCCACGCGCTGATCGCGGGAGCGCAGGCGTCGTCTTCGGACGCACAACGGACCCACTGTGCGTAGCGCCGCGCCTGGACCGGCGAGGGGGCGTGGATTACCGCTACGCCGGCGGCGCGCCCTGCGGCGAGGACGGGAGCGATCTTGGTCCGCGCGATCTCGGCGGTGCGCGCCGCGTGGCTGGCGATGGCGTGGGTGTCCCACACGTCGACGAGCACCACCGCGGCCTGCTGCGCCGGAACCTCGACCGTCCACTCCGCGTGGTGGAAGCGTGACTCGACGCACTCGATCCCCGGCTCGGGGTGCCGCAGGTAGGTGCGCAGTGTCAGGCTGAGCGACTGGCCCGTCATCGGCGCACGACTGCCACGCTACGCCGCCGGCCGGCACCTCCCACTGGCTAGCGGTCTTTGGGGCGCGCGTCGAGCCAGGCGTTCGCCTGACGGTTCGCCTCCATCAGGGCGTCCTTGGGTGACTTCTGCTGGCGCCACGCCTCCGTCAGGAAGGGAACGATGTTCTTCTCGGTGTACTCGTCCCAGTCGGGAATGTGCGGCTTGGGGCGATTGCCGGGCATCTTGACGACGTCGATGATCGGCTTCCAGCCGGACGCCGGATCGGACCACGGCGCCTTGTCGAGCAGCACCTTCTTGACCGGGACCGTGGCGATAGCCGGGTCGGACTGCCACTGCTGCATCACGTCGTCCCGCGTCATGAACAGGATGGCCTGCCAGGTGACGTCCTGGAGCTTCGAGTTGGCCATCATCGAAAAGGTGTTGTGCTGCAGCTGCGTGGCGAACTGCTTGAGTTTGGGCATGGGTCCCAGACCGAAGTTGAGGTCCGGCGCCGTGCGCTTGAGGCCGAGCACTCCCGCGCCGGTGGGCATGTACATCCCCAGTTTGCCCGTCTCAATCCCGAGCTGACTCTGGTCGGGCGGGATCGTGGCCTTGTCGGCGTAGATCATGTCGACCAGGACCTGCAGCGCCTGGATGGCCTCCGGTGAGTC
>DASTZM010000786.1:0-2054 GCA_035764305.1 Chloroflexota bacterium
GGTTCCGGCGGCGGGGAGACCGGCTGGAGCTACGGCCGGCGCTGCCGCCGGACTGGGACGGGTGTACCGTGCGCTACGTGCACCGCGGGGCGCAGCACGAGACGCCGTACGTGATCACGCTGGCGCGCCCGGGCGATCCGAGTGACGGCGATCCGAGTCACGGCGGTCCGACTGACGGGAGCGCGAGTGACGGGGAGCGCGGAGTGGCGTGGGTAGAGGTGGATGGCGAGCGGCTGGCGGAAGGCGCTCTCGTCCTCAAAGACGACGGGGAGGAGCACCAGGTGCTGGTGCGGCTGGGATCCGCACACGCCACGGCGTGGAATTCGGCGCAGATGGTGGTAGGGTCTGAGTAGCTCGCCGACGTGGAGGGCTCAGGCGTCGCGGCCCCCAGCCCGTACCGCCTTTCGCCCCGCTGGACGATCCGATCTCCAGCTGGAGGGGTCCGATGCCACGCACGCCACGCACGAGCCCGGCGACTAGCCGTTCCCCCGACGTCCCGCTGGCCGAGCTGGAGGCGCTCCTGGCGCGGGGGACCGAGCAGGGCTACGTGCTCGAGCAGGACGTCGACGCGCTGTTTGACGACAGCGCGGAGCCTCCGGACGACGCGCAGGTGGAAGCCGCGCGCCAGGCGCTGCTCGACGGCAACGTCAGGATCGTGGTGGACGAGGGCGAGCTAGAGGAGAGCGGCGTGGAGCAGCGCGAGGACGCGCCGATCGATCCCCTGGTCACTGCGCGGCTGGATCGCGCCGCGGAGGACCGGGCGCCGCTGCACGCCGACGCGGTATGGCAGTACCTCAAGGACATTCAGGCGATTCCCCTGCTGACGCGCGAGCAGGAGGTGGCGCTGGCGCAGCGCTTCGAGCGGGGAGACCCGGCGGCGCTGGGGGAGTTCACGCGCGCCAACTTGCGGCTGGTGGTGAGCATCGCCAAGAAGTACACCGGCCGGGGCCTGCCGCTGATCGACCTGATCCAGGAAGGCAACATCGGGCTGATGCGGGGCGTCCACAAGTTCGATTGGCGGCGGGGATTCAAGTTCTCCACGTACGCGACGTGGTGGATCCGGCAGGGGGTCTCGCGCGCGACGGCGGACAAGGGAAGGGTGGTGCGGCTGCCGGTGCACCTGCGGGGGGAGCTGATGAAGCTCGGCGCGGCGCAGCAGCGGATGACGCAGCGGCTGGGGCGGGAGCCGAGCGACCGCGAGCTGGGGATCGAGCTGGACGTGAGCGAGGCGCGGATCGGCGAGGTGCGCCTGGCGGCGCACGTGCCGTCGTCGATCGACCGGCCGGTGGGAGATGGGGGCGACATGAGCCTGGCGGACCTGCTGGCAGACAGCGGCGAGCGCACGCCGGAGGAGCACGCGTTCGTGGCGCTGGTGGCGCGGGAGACGGACGAAACGCTGACGGCGGTGCTGACGCCCCGCGAGAAGCTGATCCTGCAGATGCGGTTTGGGATGGGGGAGGCGCCGATCTACCCGCTGGACGCGATCGGGCGGCGCCTGGGGCTGACGCGCGAGCGGGTGCGGCAGATCGAGCGGGCGGCGCTGATGAAGCTGCGCGCGCCGGCGGTGAGCGACCGGCTGCGGGGGTTTCTCGGCGCGTAGGGGGGTGGGCCGCGCCGGCCCGCCAGTCGGGCCAGATGAAGATGCGTCATACGGCGACGGGTGGGGATGGTCATAGTTCAAGAGGCGCAGAGGCGCCTGAGGAGAGCGAAGTGAAGGACGAAAACGAGCGGCGCGTGGTGCAGGAGCGCGTCGTTCAGACGCCGCAGGGCGCCGCGACGACGGTGGTAGCCGAGCGCACGAGCGTGATGCCGACGCTGGCGGAGCGGGCGACGGGCAACCTGGACCGGGCGCAGCAGGTGGTGTGGCTGTTGTTCGGCATTCTGTCGGGCTTGATCGCGATCCGGACGATCTTGATCGCGCTGGGGGCGGACATGAAGGTCGGGTTCGGCATGCTGGTGCACGGCGTGACGCAGCCGTTTGACCTGCCGTTCCTGCTGTTGTTCGGGGAGCAGGCGAAGGCGACGGGCCGCGCGCCGGCGATCGAACTGGGGAG
>DASTZM010000787.1:0-8072 GCA_035764305.1 Chloroflexota bacterium
TGCTCGTCCGTGAACAGGTGGCCGCGCAGCGTGGAGCCGCGGTTGTCGTACGCCCCCGCGTCGTCGGCTTGCCAGAAGTCCAGCAGCGCGCGACCGACCGGCTTGCAGTCGGTGGTCACCACGCGCCCCGCCACAACCAGGCGCGTCCCGCGCGTGCCCGGCTCGAGCAGCGACGTGCGCTCGGGTGAGTCGCGCGTGAAGTACGGCCCCTCGGTCTGCGCCGGTGTCTCGTCGTCGTCATCCGCGCACGCCGGCGTCGCCGCCAGCACTTCCTCCACAGGCGCAACCGGCGTCGCGGCGTCCTCCATGCCGGTCTCGTCCGGCGTGTCACCCTCGTCAGGTGGCGCCTCCTGGGCGCTCGGTGCCGCGCCGGCAGTGGGCAGGGCGCACGCGGCGAGCGATCCGGGCAGCGCCGCCGCGCCGCCCAGCACCAGCCGGCGCGTGATCTCTTCTGTCCGCTGTGTAGGTGTCTTCATGCACCTAGTCTGGCGCAGCACGGCAAACCCCGCTCTATTCCCCCGTTAAGTGTCGGTAAGAATCAGGGCAGCCGCGTGGCCACCATCCTCCTGGCAGACGACGAGCCGAGCATCCTCCAGCTCAACCGCCTCTACCTGACCAAGGAGGGCTACACCGTCCACGTCGCGCGCGACGGCCAGGAGGCGCTCGACGGTGCCCGCCGCCTCAAGCCCGACCTCGTCGTGCTCGACCTGATGATGCCCCGCCTCGACGGCTGGGAGGTCTGCCGCCAGCTCAAGCAGGACCCGCGCCCTCCCGCCGTCGTCATGCTCACCGCCAAGGACGAGGACGCCGACAAGGTCGTCGGCCTGGAGCTAGGCGCCGACGACTACCTCACCAAACCCTTTAATCCGCGCGAGCTGCTCGCACGCATCAAGGCCATCCTCCGCCGCTCCGGGCAGGGCGCCGACCCCAACGTCGCCGTCGAAGTGGGCGACCTGCGCCTCGACCCCGCGCGCCACGAGCTGCGCGTCGCTGGGAAGGAGGTACAGCTCCGCACGCAGGAGTTCGAGCTGCTCAAGGCGCTCGCCCAGAGCGCCGGACGCGTCATGACGCGCGAGCAGCTCCTGCGCGCCGCCTGGGGCTACAACTACCTCGGCGAGAGCCGCACCGTCGACGTCCATGTCGCCGGCCTCCGCCAGAAGCTGGAGGGCTCGTCGGTCCAGATTCAGTCGATCCGCGGCATCGGCTACAAGCTAGTCGAGGCCGAGCCCGGCGCCGCCTCGTCATAGCCGCTTCGCCACGCCAGCCCCCAGCACGCCAGCCCCACCCCCACCAGCAGCGCCACCCACAGCGGCCCCAGCGGGACGTGCCACAGGTAGAGATCCAGCCCCCCGATCCCGTCCATCAGCCACTCGCGCGTCAGCAGTCGCCAGTGCGCCACCGGCCCGCTGAAGAACGGCAGCCAGGTCACCTCCAGGTAGGTCACGCCGTGCCCCCAGTGGTCTTGCCACCCCCGGTTGAAGTCGATCAGCACCGCCAGCAGGTTCGTCCCCGCGCTCCACGCGAAGAGCCCGCCGCCCGCGAGCCACAGGAACGGGTTCCGAGCGGCGTGCCCCGGCCGGCGCAGACGTGACCACATCGACGCCAGCGGCAGCGCCATGAACGGTCCCACCGTCACTAGGTATCGGGGTCCCCACGTTAGCGACCCGCACCAGGTCACCAGGCTGCCGTAGTAGAGCAGCGCACCGGCGCAGATCGACCCCGCTACCAGGGCACCCGCGGGGGCATCCTCCCACAACCAGACGAGCGACAGCAGCCCGACTGCCATGAGCGGCGTCAGCGTGGCGAGC
This sequence comes from Chloroflexota bacterium, assembly GCA_035764305.1. Lineage (GTDB taxonomy): Bacteria > Chloroflexota > UBA11872 > UBA12225 > UBA12225 > DASTZM01. Next base: position 1,809 of record DASTZM010000787.1, read on the forward strand.
CCGCACCCGGGGCTGAACACGATGCCGAACAGGCCGAACCAGGGCTTTTCGGCAAGCGACGATAGCCCTCCCTCACCGCCGTAGCCCGGATCAACGGGTGAGCCGGTCCGTAGCCAGTTCATGCCCAGTACAAGCGGGACGACGAGTGCGGCGGCGCCGGCGGCAACCCGCGATGCCTCCGCGCGCCGCCTGGATCGAGGGATGTCGAGGAGTGCAACCGCGACTATGGGCACGCAGAAGAGCACGGCCTCATAGCGCGTAGCGATCGCGGCACCCAGCGCTGCGCCGGTGAGGACACCCCACCTACGCGTCCCTTCGGCGCGTGCGCGGAGGGTCGCCCAATAGCCGCCCAACAGAAACAGCGCTGTGAGCGGCATGTTCATCAACGTCTTCGAGTACACCCATGAGAGGCTGCCAAACGTCACGCCCGCCGCCGCGATCATCGCGGCGCGGCACGGGTACCCAAGTCTTCGCGCGACATCGAGCAGCAGTGCCGTCGTCAAGGCAGTGATTGTCGGTCCCAACGTCAGCGGCACCAGCGGCAGCGCGAGGTTGCCGTAGGGGAAGGCCTGCGCAGGGAGGTCCGGCCCGGGGCCCACCACGCGGGCGAGGGCGTACACCGGCGCCGCCAGAAGCGTCGGCGTTACGCCGTACTTGGAAAACGCGTAGCCGCGCTCCTCATCGCTCTGACCATCCGCGCGCGCCGGCCGCCCCAGCACGTGCAGCGGGTACGGCTCGTCCCTGAACGCCGCTGGCACACCGTGTTCCACCAGGCCGACCGCGGCGGCGTAGATCGTCCACTCGTCGGGCGTGTACAGATGTCCCCCACCCGACGCCACCATAAGAAGGAAGGTCCCGACGAACACCAGCCGCCCCACCCGCAGCCGCCCCGGCCGCACCCGCAGCAGCAGCGCCCCTCCAGCCCCCAGCGCCACCGCCAGCACAACCACCACCCCCAGCGCCACCCTGAGCCGCGGCCAGAACGTCAAGTAATGGTTGACCGTCCCCCACAGTCCCAGAACTGCCCCTACCAGCTCCCGCACCGGCAGGTACTACCCGTTTGCCGGCGCAGTCAACAAGGACCCAACCGGGGGATCATCGGACAGACCCAAGCGCCTGCGCGCCCGCCCACCTCCTCATCAACCCGTTCCTCCCGCCAACTTCCCACCGCGGTCAGAAGGCCGGCTCTTACGAAGCGTTAACAGACGCCTGGCTGACGGTTAGCCGCCCTTCGAGAGACTGGATGCATCAGCACCCAGTCCGCAGGAGACAGACCGTGACCCGTCAGCTCAGCCGCCGCGCCGTCGCCCCGCTCTTCGCCGCCCCCTTCCTCGCGGCGTGCGGCGTCGCCTCCAGACAAGGGTCGTCGGATGTGGCCGCCACCGTCGCCGCCCCGCCCAGCGCGACGACCGCGCCCCCGGCGCCCCCGGCCTCGACCGCCGCGGCCGTCGCCACGAACGGTCCGGCTCCCGCAGCCCCCGCCGCGGCCTCTTCCGCGGGCGCTGCAGCCGTGACCTTCCGCGTCCGGCAGGACGACTCTAAGGCGACCTTCCGCGTACGCGAGCAGCTCGCCGGCCGGCAGCTCCCTAATGACGCCATCGGGACGACCACCAACGTGAGCGGCCAGCTGGCGCTCAGCCCGGAGGGTGCGCTCGTCCCCGGCGCCTCCAAGATCACGGTGGACGTCACCTCGCTCGCCACCGACAATCGCATGCGCGACCAGTTCATCAAGCAGAACACGCTGCAGACGCAGCGCTTCCCCACTGCCGAGTTCGTCCCCACCAGGACCGAGGGGCTGCCCAACCCGCTCCCCGCCTCCGGCGAGCACACGTTCAAGCTCATTGGCCTGATGACCGTCAAGGGCGTGCAGAAGGAGGTAACCTGGGACGTCACCGCGCGCCGCGCCGCCAACGAGCTGCTCGGCAAGGCGACCACGGCGGTGACCTTCGGCGACTTCGGCATGCAGCCGCCGCGCGTCGCCTCCGTTCTCTCCATCACCGACGAGATCCGGTTGGAGCTCGACCTGGCCGCCTCCCAGACCGCCTAGTCGCGGCGGGCGCGGCCGGTAAGCTGCCGCGCCCCTCTTGCGCGCCTACCTCACCCTCTCCGCGGTCATCTTCTGCGGCTTCGTCGGCACCGGCGCCGCGTCGCCTTTCCAGTCGCTCTACGCCGCCTCGCTCGGCGCCGCGCTCGGGCAGGTCGCCTTCGTCGTCGGCATCTTTTCGACCGTCGGCATGCTCTCGGGCTTGCTGTGGGGGCGCTTTGCCGATCGGCTCGGCCGCCGCAAGCCGTTCCTCATCGGCGCCATGGCGACGATGGCGCTCGCGCAGCTCACCATCGCCGATGTGCCGTCGTGGGAGTGGCTCGTGCCCCTGCGCGCGCTGGAGGGTGCCGCCAACGGCGCGCACCAGGTCGCCAGCCTCGCGCTCATGGGCGACATCCTGGAGGGGCACCCGCATCGTGCCCGGATGATCAGCGGCTACCGCATGTCGGGCTCACTCGCCTTCAGCGTCTCCATCGTCGCGTCGGGCTGGCTGGCCGAGACGATCGGCTTTCGGGGCAGCTTCCTCCTCGCCGCGGGGGTGTACGCCACCGCGTGTGCCATCGCACTCACCATCCCAGAGCGCCGTAGTGGGGCGGTGAAAGCCTCTGGCGCGCGGACGATCGCCTTCGCCGAGCTGGCCCGCGGCCCGCTGCGGCCATTGCTCGTCCTGGCCGGCTGTTTCGGGCTCCCCTTCGCCGCGGTGTACGCGGTGTGGCCGATCTGGATCGCCAACACGCTCGGCTACGGCCGCGCCGTGTACTCGCAGCTGTGGGGGCTCGCGGCGTTCGTGGAGGTGCCGTGCATGCTCCTGTGCGGCTTCCTGGTCGACCGGCTCGGCGCGCGGCGCACGTTCGCGCTCGGGCTGGGGAGCTTCGCGCTGGTCTACCTGGGCTACCTGGCCGCTCCACCCCTGCCTGGGCTCGTCGCCGCGCAGGTGGTGCGGGGGTTCGCCTTCGCCGCGTTCACCGCTACGGCGCTGACCATGGCGATCGAGCTTTCCCCCGCCGACGCGCGGGGCCGCGCCGCGGGGCTCTACCAGACCGCCAATCAGCTGGCCCAGATCAGCGGCAGCTGGGTCGGACCTCCACTCGCCGCCGCCATCGGCTTCCGCCCGCTCTACGGCCTTGCCGCCGCCGCCGTGTTCGGCGCCGCGCTCTACAGCCGCGGGACGCTCAGCCGCACGTCGTCCAGGGCGCTTGCCCCCTGAGGATCGTCGACATCCACAGGAGCGTGTCCTCGTAGCTCACCTGGCGCGTCACGGTGTGCGTCATGCCCGGGTAGGAAAGATATGCAGCGCGCGCGCCGGTGGCGCACACCTCGCGCATGTACGTCTTCAGCGTCTCCGGGTAGACCACCGTGTCGTCGGTCCCCTGTAGCACCAGCACCGGGATGTCCGGCGATCCCAGTCCGGCCTTGTTCTTCGCCAGAAGCGCGTTGAGCTGCGGGAAGTCCTGCGCCATCGTGTGCGCGTCGATCGCGCGCAGGAAATCGTTCGTATAGACGAAGCGCGGCTCACCGCCGTAGTAGTCGGGCACCTCGTCGATGCACATCGACGTCACGTCCTTCTCCCACGTCCTGAGCCACTCCGGCCGCACGATTCGGTCGACGGGCACGTGCTCCTTGCCGTAGAAGTCGGCGTACGAGTAGAGCAGGTAGTTGCCCAGCGCCGGGAACTCCCTGAACAGCGTGGTCGGGTCGGAGCGCGGTCCGTAGCCGATGGCGCCGCGCATGTGCAGCTCCGGCGCGTAGGCGTGCGCGATGTCCCGCGCCGCCAGCGCGACGTAGCCACCGTGCGAGTAGCCCGCCACAAACACCGGGTTGTCCTTCGCGACCGGCGCGGTCGCGCCCTCGTCGAAGAAGCGCAGCGCGGCGCGCGCCGCGTCAAGCAGCACCTGCGCCTGGAGCTGCCCGACGTAGTAGTGATGGATCCGACCCCCATCGTTGAATCCTTCGAAGTCCGGGACGATCGAGACGTATCCCTGCGTCCCGTAGGTCAGCATGTGCGAGTGGAAGTCGCCCCACGACCGCTCGTTCGGCTCCTCCTTCGACGGCGCGCACTCGTCGACCAGCCCCGTCGTCCCAGGCCCAAAGACGTAGATCGGCATCGACGCCGCGTTGGGCGCCTTGGGAACGAAGATCTGCGCCACCAGCTTGAGCGGCTTGTGGTCCAGGTCGCTCCCCAAAAACTCGATGCGGTAGTAGTCGACCGCGTAGTGCGACGGCACGTCGTGGTCGATGATCAGGTAAGAGTTCTCCATCTCGTCGATCTGCGCGATCGACGCGCTCCCCTTCTGGACCTTGCTCAGCACCTTGCCGCGGTCGTCCGGGGTCGCGGCCGCGGATGGACCCTGGCGCGCCGCGGTCGGCGACGCGGCGGCCGTCGGGGGCACCCTGGTCGCGGGTGACGTGATCACCGCCGTGAAGGAAGCCGCCGGTGCCGCATTGGGCGGCCCGTCACCGCCCAAAAGCATCGTCTTCACCCCCAGGGCCACCGCCCCAACGAACGCCAGCGCGAGCAGCAGCGCGACGGCGCGGCTCATCTAGACGGGCACGTGCTCCTGGGCGTCCCGCCGCCCAGCACCGTCTCCATCCAGCTCATCGTTTCTTTGAACCCTACCTGACGGGTCTGGAAGTGGTGCACGCCCGGGTACGTGACGTGCGTCACACGACCGCCGCTGGCCCACAGCCTGGCGACGAACGCGTCGGCGCTACCGTGCTGCACGATCGGGTCTCCGACGCCCTGGATGACCAGCGCCAGACCCAGCCGACTCCTCCCCGCGCCATGTGCGCTCTCCGCCCCACTCGCCCCGCTCGGCGCTCTTTCTGGCGTCCCCGGCTTCCTCTAGACCAGTGGCGGGCGCTCGGCCAGCGTCAGGGTGACCGTGCGGTTCGCGCGCCCCGCGCTGGCAATCGTCAGCGCGATTGTGTCTCCCACCTTCTTGGTCACCATCTGCCGGCGCAGGTCATCGGTGGTCGCAACGTTGCGGCCGTCGATCGCGACAATCACATCCCCCTGCGACAGCTCCGCCTGCTGCGCCGGGGAACCCGCCGTGACCTGTGAGATCAGCACGCCCCGTGTCACCGGCAGTCCCAGCTGCTGCGCCAGCGTCGGCGTCACCTCCTGGATGGAGACGCCCATCTGCGGGCGCGCCAGCGTCCCGTGGTCGATCAGCTCTTGCGCCACCTGCTGCACCCCGTCAATCGGGATCGAGTAGCCGGTCAGTGACTGGCTGCGCCGCGCGACGCTGATGGCGCTGTTGATCCCCACCAGCCGCCCGCTCAGGTCCACAAGCGCGCCACCGCTGTCGCCGGGGTTGAGGTAGGTGTCTGACGTCAGCAGGTCGGACAGCGGATACGAATCGTCAACCTGGATCTGTCCCGACGTGGAGCGGATCGTCCCCGCCTTGGCGCTCGGCGCGCCGGGGAAGATCGGCGCATAGCCGATCCCCACCACGCGCTGCCCGACGCTGAGCGAGCGCGCGCTTCCCAGCGGCACGAACGGCAGGTTGCTCGCCTCCACGCGCAGCACCGCCACGTCCGTCCAGTCGTCGCCACCCAGCGGCTTGGCAGGGAACGACCGCCCGTCCGGTAGGTCGACGCGGATCCGGTCGCGGCGCAGCTCGGTCACGACGTGCCAGTTGGTGAAGATCGTCCCGCTGGGATCGACGATCACGCCGGAGCCCCAGCCGCTGCCGCCGTCGGACACCTTGACCACCGCCTGTCGCGCGCGGTCGGCGACCCGGCGCATGATCTCCACCTCATTCGCCGGGACGCGGGTGAGCGTCCCCTGCGGCGCGGCGAGCTGCAGAGCCGCCGGCTCCGCCGCCACGGCGTCGGCCGGGTACAGGGCCGCCTCCTTGCCCAGGTCGCCGCCGTTGACGACGGTCACGTCGCCCGCGCGCGCGAAGGGCGTGCCCACCTTCCACAGCTGAAAGGCGCGGCGTTGCGCGCGCAGCACTACCACCGGGCCGAAGTCGGTCACCGGAGCGACGGGCAATCCGTTCACCTCCACTGGGTCGCTGCCCGGCACCGAGGTCAGGTAGGCGCGGCGCAGCGCAGGCTGCTGGTCGAGCAGCGCCAGCCGCCTGTCGACGATCTGCGCGAAGGTCAGTCCCGCCTCGTCGGCGAAGACGGCCGGGGCGGGGATCAGGCGCTCGGCGGCCAGCCAGTCGTCCTTACCCGCCTCGGTCAGCTCGTCGAGCAGGTTGAGAAAGACCGCG
>DASTZM010000788.1:0-2314 GCA_035764305.1 Chloroflexota bacterium
ACGGGCGTAGTCACCCTGCGTCCGATGGCGCTGGAAGGGCTGCTGCGAGCCGCCGGACTGGTCGTGCGCGGTGACGCGCTGCGCCGCCTGGGCTCCACCCTCCTTCCGGTGGGAGCGAGTGAGGAGAGTCGCGCGGCCGCGTGGGACCTCTACCGAGACTGGCTGCCACGTCTGGCGCGCGAGCCGCAGACAGTCGACGTCGTGCCCGCGGACGTCGCCGCCGCGCTGGCGCAAGCCACAGCGGGATTGGTCGCGGGCGTGGCGCACGCCGAGGACGGTGCCTTCATCCACCTGGGCACGAGTCGCGACTTCCGCGACGCGGTCGCGCCGGGCTCCCCCCTGCGCCGGCTGTTCCCCTTCGCGTCGCAGCGCGAGTCGGCGGCGGAGAGCGGCGCACAGATCGAGGCGGCCTTCGTCGGCCGCTCACTCCTCTCGCGCGGTGCTCGCCTGGCGCCGGGCGCGGTGGTGGACCACTGCCGCGTCGAGGGCGCGCTGACCGTCGAGCGCAGCGCCATGGTCAGCGGCGTCCACGTCCCCGCCGGTGAGTCGCTGCACGTGCGCGCCGAGCGCGTCTGCTACCAGACGCTTGCCGGCGGTGGGGAAAAGGCGCGGGATCCGCAGCGCGTCACCGTCGTGCTCGGGATCGACGACAACCCGAAGCTGCCGCTCGGCGAGGCGACGTTTAGCGGCGGTCCGCTCCCGACCTGGATGGCGGAGCGCGGCGTGACGGAAGCGGACCTCTGGACCGCCGGCGCGCGCACGCTCCACGAAGCGCGCCTGTTCGTCGCCGATTCTGATGATCCGGACCGCTCGATACTCGACTGGCTGCAGGTGCTGCCCGCCGACCGTGGGGAGGAAAGCGCTGCGCGCTGGCGCGCGGCGCGACGCCACTCACTGCGCGAGCTGCTCGACGCTGCCGACGCCGAGGCGATCTCCGCCGAGCGCGCCGCGCTCGCGGGCGATGTCGCCGCCGCGCGCGTCGTTGCCGACGTCGAGGCGAACGGCGACGCGAGCTTCGCGAACGTGTTCGGTGCACTGACTCCCGCCCAACGTGAGCGGACGCTCGCGGGCCTCATCGCCGTGGCCGAAGCGCCGGCCACGGCACCGCTTCACCGCGCCCGCTACTGGCGCGTGCTGGCCGACCTGGCAGCGCCGCCCGACGAGGCGGAGCGCTGCGAGGACCGCGCCGCCGCTGCCGTGCGCGAGGCGGTCAGCCGGACGGCCGGCGCCGCCGCTGCGCGGTTCACCTTCGCGTCTGGACGCATCGTGCGCGTCGCGTCACCAGTGCGCGTCGACTTCGGCGGCGGGTGGACCGACACGCCGCCCTTCAGCCTGGAGCGCGGCGGTGCCGTGCTCAACGCCGCGCTCACGCTCGATGGTGAGCTGCCCGTGTGGGCGGAGGCCGAGGCGCTGCCACACCCAGAAATCGTGCTCGAGGCGGCCGACCTGGGCTTCGCCGCGCGCGTGCGGACCGCGGCCGATGTCGCCGGTTACGCCGACCCCGCCGACCCATTCGCGCTCCAGAAGGCCTGTCTGGTGTTGAGTGGGGTCATCTCACCCACAGACGGCGATCCCCTGGCGCGGCTGCGGGCGGGCGGTGCCGGTCTGCGCCTTCGGACCGGCGCGCGCATCCCGCGCGGCTCAGGCCTGGGGGGCAGCTCGGTGGTGGGGGCGGCGGCGCTGCGCGCGCTGGGAGAGCTGATGGGCGCGCCGCAGGACGACGCGGAGCTGTCTTGGCAGACGCTCGAGCTCGAGCAGCTGATGACCACCGGCGGCGGGTGGCAGGATCAGATGGGCGCCATCGCGCCGGGTCTCAAGCCCGTCTCGACAGAGCCAGGCATGGAGCAGCTGCCGCGCGTCGACCGTGTCGCCCTCACCCCTGAGCAGCAGGCGGCGTTCGAGTCGCACCTGGTGGTCGCGTATACCGGCCAGCACCGGCTGGCCAAGAACATCCTGCGCCAGGTGGTGATGCGCTACCTGGGGCGCGATCCGCTGGCGATGCAGGCGCTCTATCAGCTGCGCGCCGTGGCCGAGCAGCTGGCGCGCGCGGCGCGGGCGCTGGACTTCGAGCTGTTCGGCACGCTCGTCAATCAGGCGTGGCTGCTCAACAAGACGCTCGACCCGCAGACGTCGTTCCAGGCGATCGAGCGGCTGTTTTCCGCCCTGGCGCCGCACGTCTACGGCGCCAAGCTGGTGGGCGCCGGCGGCGGCGGCTTTATGGTGGCCATCACGCGCCAACCCAACGCCGCCGACCTCGTCGCCGACCTGATGGCCCGCGACCGAGACTTCGCGTACGCCTACGTCGTCCCCGCCA
>DASTZM010000789.1:0-11031 GCA_035764305.1 Chloroflexota bacterium
ACAACCCGCTCGACGCCATGGCGCAGCTTGCTCTCAAGGTCAGCGGCTTCCCGCGCGAGCGCGTCGTCGGTCAGGCTGGTGTCTTGGACACCGCCCGCTTCCGCACGTTCCTGGCGCAGGAGCTCGGCGCCTCGGTCGAGAGTGTGCAGGCGTACGTCCTGGGCGGGCACGGCGACGACATGGTCCCGCTGACCAGCTACACCACCGTCGGCGGCGTCCCAGTTACCAAGCTCATCAAGCCTGAGCGCCTCGAGGAGATCGTGCAGCGCGCGCGCCAGGGCGGCGCCGAGATCGTGAGCCTGCTCAAGACCGGCAGCGCCTTCCAGGCGCCCTCCGCCGCCGTCGCCCAGATGTGCGACTCGATCCTGCTCGACCGCAAGATGATCCTCCCCTGCGCCGCCTACCTGCAGGGCGAGTACGGCATCAACGATCTCTTCGTCGGCGTGCCGTGCAAGCTCGGCGCGCGAGGCGTCGAGGAGATCGTCGAGATCGAGCTCTCGTCCGGCGAGCGCGAAGCCCTCCAACGCACGGCCGGCTCGGTCCGCGAGCTCGTCCAGAAGATGGGGCTCTAGGCGCCGATAGAATCTGGCATCACGCCCCCGTAGCTCAGCGGATAGAGCATCCGCCTTCTAAGCGGTTGGCCGTCGGTTCGACTCCGGCCGGGGGCGCCTACGCTCCGAGCAGCGCCCTCAGACCGCGCTCCGCCAGCCCCGGCGTGATCGCCGAGTGGTAGAGCGTGCGGATCAGCGCCCGGTCGAAGTCGTTGTACCGCGCCGCCCGCGCCCCCGTGCTGTAGAAGCTGTTCAGTCCATCGAAGCTGTAGGACAGGAAGCTGTCTTTCGACTGATTGTGACCCAGCCCCAGGCAGTGCGCGAACTCGTGCCGCGCGACCAGTCCCAATAGGTCCGTCTTCATCTGCGGGCTGAAGTGCTGCACCAGCGACCCGTACGCGGCCTCTGGCTCCTGTGCGATCGTGATCGTGCACTTGCTCATCGCGCCCGACCGCGCCACGAAGTAATCCGCGTAGCCCAGCGCCTTCGGGTTCTTCGCCTGGACCTCGGAGAGCGGCACGAAGTTGACCTCGATGTCGCCACCCGCCGGCACGCGCGAGATCCCCGTCCCGCCAATCAACCCCGACACCTCGTCGATCATGTCGTTCAGCAGCACGCTCTGTGCGTCGTAGCTCGAGCGCACGAGGCGGACCGTGATCGGGCGCACCCACTTCGTCGCGCGCTGCGTGCTGGTCGAGTCGAGGACGCTCTCGATGAACGCCGTCCGTTCGGTCGCGCTCAGCGCGTTGGCCAGCACGCCCGGCGCCGACGCCGCCCGCGCTGTCGTGGTGGTCCCCGACGTCGTCGCTACGGCCGACGGGACGCTCGCGGTGGTAGCACTCGCCAGCACCCCCCGCGTCAGCGCCGCCGCGCCCAACCGAAACTGCTGTTCCCACGCAGCGCGATCCAGCACGAACTGCCCGTAGTTCGCGCCGTCGATCCCAAACAGCTCGACGTCGGCGATCGACTGGATGTGCAGCAGCTGCGGCGCCGGCTCGCTGCTCTCCCACTTGACGAAGTAGATCGGGTCGCCGTCCTTGAGCAGCCCTGCCGACAGCCACGGCGCCCCGCGCGGCAAGCTGCGAAGCTGGTCGAGTGTGACATCACGCCGGCTCGACCAATCGACCACCCTGCCTGTCAGCGCCCGCGTGTCGCCCGCCCAGTGCAGTAGCCCGTCCTGCCCGGCCACCCAGAGGTGCGGCGTCCCGCTCAGACCGACCGTTGTGCCGGCGGGCAGTCCGGCCTGATCCTCCGGCGCCGCCTGTGCCGTGCCGCCGAGCGCCGCGATCAGCAGCATTCCGGCGACCAGCGCTGCATGCACAAGATTGCGCATCTGTAGTCGGAAAAGCGTACGCCCGAACGACGCGCAGCGGAGGTTGGCTGGGACCACAGTCCCGCCCCGGCTCATCCTGCCAGCGACTCCAGCGCCCGGCGGATGGTCGTCACCGTCGCCTCTCCTGGGTTGAGCCCCAACGCTCGCTCGTACGCCATCCGGGCCACCGCTATGTCACCCTGCCGGTTCGCCGCGTCGCCCAGACTGGCCCACAGGACCCAGTTTCCGGGGCTTAGCGCTGCCGAGCGCGTGAATCGTTCCTTCGCCGCCGGAAAGTCGCCCAGCAGCATGTCGCTCTCCCCTGCGCTCTGCCAGTAGCGCCACCAGCCTGGCGCCAGGTCGGTCGCCCGCACGTGCGCCGCCTTGGCACGGTTGCGCAGGGTCAGGTCGTTCGTCGCCAGCGCCACCTCCGCCGCGATGTCGCCCCAGTAGCTCCACACCAGCGGATGCGCCGCGTTCAGCTGGATCCCACGGTCGACGGCGCGCAGCGCGTCGCGGTACAGCCGTTCCTTCTCGGGTCCTGACGCGGTGCGCGCCGCCGCGCGATCGGCGTACCCCAGTTCCGCCCAGTACAGGTAATAGTGCGGCCAGAGGCCGTTCGCCGCGTTCAGTCGTGGGATCGCTTCCGCGGGCCTCCCTGCACGCTGCAGCGTCAGCCCCTGCTCGTATTCGACCCCTGCGCGCAGCGGTCGCACCTCCCACCACGCGATCGCAGTCGCCGCCATGGCCCCTGCCGCAAGCGCCGCCACAACGGCGGCGCTCCGACCCGGGACCCCAGCGTCGGCCTCCGTCGCGCCCGCCGCTCCCGGCGCAGCTGGGTCCTGCCCCAACCCAATCAGCGCTCCGGCGAGGAGCCACGCCAGGAACGACGCGCCCACCACCTCCACGTTGAACTGCTGCGCCACCAGGTGAGCTGCCAGCGCGGCCGCAGTGCCCGCCATCAAAGGAAGCCACGGCCCGGGTGCGGCCCGGGCCCGCCGGGCCAGGCGCGCCACTGACCACGCCGTCACGACCCCTACCGCGAGCAGGCTCAGCCCACCCAGCGCGCCTGTTGCGAGCAGCGTGTCGATCGTCGCGTTCTCCGAGCGGTCGTACTGTGTGCCCCCGCCCTTCGGACCTTCCGCCGCGACCAGGTCGGCGCCGTAGGCACGTTGAAAGACGGGCGCGATGGCGTCCGGGCCGAACCCCGTCAGCGGCCGCGCGAGCCATGCGGTGCTCGTCAGCCGCCACAGCGCCAGCCGGATGCTCGCCGTCACCTCCGTTGGCGAGACCATGTTGGCCGCCCGCGCCAGCAGCGTTCCCTCCGTCAGCACCGGCTGCGCGATGCGAAGCCCCAGCAGCACGGTCACTGCCACGCCCACCGCGCCCGCCAGCCAGCGGCGCCACGCCCTGCCCCTCAGCGCCGCGAGCAGCGTGGCAAAGGCCGCCGCACCGGCCATGGCCCCCAGCCACGCGCCGCGCGTCTGCGTGAACGCCAGCGCCGCAACCTGGATGAGCGCGGCCGCTGCCAGCGCCCCGCGCACAATCGGCCGGCGAGCGGTCACCAACGCTCCTGCTGTCACGTACGTCGAGAGCACCAGGTAGCCCGCCAGGAAGTTCGGGTTGCCAAACGTGCCCGGCGGCCGCCCGGTCAGGTCCGCGGCCACCGTGGCGCCCACGTACCCGCCCCACTCAAACGGATCCCTGCCGAAGCGCTGCAGCAGCCCGTATCCCGCCGCCAGACTGCCCGCCGCCGCCGTCACCACCGCCAACCGTTGCAGCTGCTCGGGCCGGCGCAGACAGCACGACGCGGCGGCCAGGAGAACGGCATGTGCCAGCTGCGCACGCGCCCCGGCCCAGCGCGGTGGTAGCCCCCACCAGCTCTGCTCCGGCGCCACCGACCCCGCCGCGGCCAGCAGCCACGCCGCCCCCACCCCGAGCGCAACACACACACCGGCGCGGGCGCGCAGCCACGACGGCAGCCCGCGTATCCGCGTCCGCCAATCGTTCTTGGGCGTGCGCACCAGCCACAGCGCGAGGGCAAGGACCGCCGCCGCCTCGACCACCACCAGATTGACGACCTGCTTCGGCAGCTCGAAGGCGTCGTAGGACCAACGCTGGAACGCCACCGGTACCGCCAGCCCCAGCAGGAGCCACGCGGCCTCCCACACCCGCCTCGGCGTCAGCATCGCGGCCGACAGGGTTCCGGGTAGCGCGGTAGACTCTCGCGTCATCGTGCTCGAAGGAAAGTACGACTTTCGTAACGCTGAGACGCGACTCCAGTCCGCCTGGGCCGCGAGCAAGGTGTACGAGTTCGACCCGTCACACCCGGGCCGTCCCTACACCGTTGATACGCCGCCGCCCACCGTCTCGGGAAAGATCCACATGGGCCACGTGTACTCGTACACGCAGGCCGACGTCCTGATTCGCTACCACCGCATGAAGGGGGAGCAGGTGCTCTACCCCTTCGGCTTCGACGACAACGGCCTGCCGACCGAGATCTTCACCGAGAACGTCACGGGCATGAAAGCCCAGGACGTTGGGCGGCAGCAGTTCATCGAGGCGTGCCTCGCCATGTCCCACGAGGCCGAGGTGCAGTTCGAGCGCTTCTGGAAGCGGCTCGGCCTGTCCGTCGATTGGCGTCTGAGGTACTCGACTATCGACCCGCGCTCGCGCCGCGTCTCACAGCAAGCCTTTCTCGACCTCTACGAGAAGGACAACGTCTACCGGCTCGAGGCGCCCACCCTCTGGTGCACCACCTGCCAGACCGGCGTCGCCCAGGCCGATGTTGAGGACCAGGAAGGCGTCGAGACCTTCTTCACCACCATCCCCTTCGATCTTGGAAGCGGTGAAGCGCTGCGCATCGCCACCACGCGTCCGGAGCTGCTCGCCGCCTGCGTTGCGATCTTTGTGCATCCCAACGACGCCCGCTACACCGGCGTTGTTGGGAAGACCGCGCGCACCCCCATCTTCGGCCAGAGCGTGCCAGTGCTCGCCGACCACCGCGCCAACCCCGAGAAGGGCACCGGCGCCGTGATGTGCTGCACCTTCGGCGACGTGACCGACGTCGCCTGGTGGCGCGAGCACAAGCTTCCCCTCCGCCTCGCGCTGCGCGAAGACGGTCGCATGAACGACCTCGCCGGACCGTACGCCGGTCTGCATCTGAAGCAGGCTCGCGCCAGGATCCTGGAAGACCTCGCGGCCGGCGGGCTCGTGCGCGAACAGATGAAGATCGAGCACACCGTCGGTGTCCACGAACGCTGCGTCGGCGGACGCAAGACCGAGCTCGACTACCTGGTGCGCGGCCAGTGGTTCGTCAAGCTGCTCGAGTACAAGCAGCGCTGGATCGACGCCGGACGCCGTATCAAGTGGCACCCCGATCACATGCGCGCCCGCTACGAGAACTGGATCGAAGGGCTGAACTGGGACTGGAACATCTCGCGCCAGCGCGCCTACGGCGTGCCCTTCCCCGCGTGGTTCTGTAAGGCCTGCGGTCAGCCCATCCTCGCTTCGCGCGACCAGCTGCCCGTCGACCCGCTCGCCGACGCGCCGCCCGTGGCCAGCTGCCCCAAGTGCGGCGCCACCGAGGTCACTCCCGACGCGGACGTGATGGACACGTGGGCCACCTCGTCAGTCACACCCCAGATCTGTGCCACGGTCCTCGAGCCATTCGGCATCTCGCCAGACGAGTTTGAGGCGCGCTTCCGGCCCATGGTGCTGCGCCCAAACGCGCACGACATCATCCGCACGTGGGACTTCTACACCATCGTGCGCAGCCTCTATCACACCGGCGAGATACCGTGGACCGACGTCCTCATTTCCGGATGGGGACTCGACTCATCAGGGAAGAAAATCTCCAAGAGCAAGCTCAAGGCAGCCGACGACCCTACGCCGACGCTCGAGCAGTGGTCCGCCGACGCTGTGCGTTACTGGGCCACCGGCGCGCGCACCGGCGCAGACACCTACATCAACGACGAGGTCTTCCGGAACGGGCAGCGGCTCGTCACCAAGCTGTGGAACGCTGCCCGGCTCGCTCTCTCGCAGATGGATGGCTACGTTCCCTCGCCCACGCCGCCCGTATCGCTCCTTCCCACCGACCGCTGGCTCCTTTCTCGCCTCGCACAGGTGATCGACCGTGCTACGCGCTCGCTGGAGGACTACGAATACGCCGCCGCGAAGAGCGAGACCGAACGCTTCTTCTGGGCCGAGCTGTGTGACAACTACTTGGAGCTCGCCAAGTCTCGTCTCTACGGCGATGACCCCGCCGCCGGCGGGAACGGCCGGGCCGGCGCCGGTCGTGAGGCAGCCCAGTACACGCTCTACTACGCCGTGCTGTCCGTGGTGAAGCTGCTCGCCCCGTTCTTACCCCACATCACGGAGGAGATCTATCTCCAGGGGTTCGCAAAGACCGATGGTGCGACCTCGGTCCATGTCTCTCGCTGGCCCGAGTCGCATCCGTCTTGGGCCGACTTGGCCGCCGACGCGGTGGGTGAAGTCCTCCTCGCCATCGCCGACGGGGCGCGCCGCTGGAAGTCCGACCGCAAGGTAAGCGTCGGCGCACCCCTCGGCGCCGTCACCATCACCGCCCCCGCCGATCTCCACCCCGCCCTGGACGCCTGCCTCGCCGACCTCCGCAGCGTCACCCGCGCCCAATCCATCTCCTTCCGCCCTGGCGACGCCCTCGCCCTGGACATCCAAGCCGCCCAACCCCAGCCCGCCTAGCAGCGGCCCGGGGAGCGTCCCGGTCACACCCCCCCAGGTACCATCGCACCTCCCGCGATGCCCTCCGCCAACACCCTGATCGAGAACGTCCACGCCCGCGAGATCCTCGACTCGCGAGGCAACCCCACCGTCGAAGTCGACGTCCAGCTCCTCGACGGCTCCTTTGGTCGCGCCGCCGTCCCCTCGGGCGCCTCCACCGGCGCTCACGAAGCCGTCGAGCTTCGCGACGGAGATAAGAAACGCTACGGCGGCAAGGGCGTCTCAAACGCAGTCGACCACGTCAACACCGAGATTGCCGAGCGCCTCGTCGGCCTCGACGCGCTCGAGCAGCGCGCCGTCGACAACGCCCTGATCGAGCTCGACGGGAGCCCCAACAAGGCGCGCCTCGGCGCCAACGCGATTCTGGGTGTCTCACTCGCCGTCGCCAAAGCCGCCGCCGCGGCATGCGACCTTCCGCTCTACCGCTACCTCGGTGGCCCCACCGTCTCCGTCCTCCCTGTCCCCATGTGCAACATCATGAATGGCGGCAAGCACGCCGTCGACTCCTCAGACTTCCAGGAGTTCATGGTCATGCCCGTGGGGGCGGACACGTTCAAGGACGCCATCCGCTGGGCGTCTGAGATCTACCAGGCGCTCAGGTCGCTCCTGCACGACGACGGACATTCGGTCAACGTCGGCGACGAGGGCGGCTTCGCTCCCTCTCTCCCCACCAACGAGGCGCCGTTGCAGTACATCATGCGCGCCATCGAGAAAGCCGGCTACAAGCCCGGTGACCAGGTCGCCATCGCCCTCGACCCAGCCACGACCGAGTTGTTCGAGAAGGGCAAGTACTCGCTTTCGCGCGAGGAGAAGACTCTCTCGTCGGACGAAATGGTCGACCTCTGGGCCGAGTGGGTCGGTCGCTACCCGATCATCTCGATCGAGGACGGCATGTCCGAAGACGACTGGGACGGCTGGAAGGCGCTTCGCGCGCGCCTCGGCGACAACGTTCAGCTCGTCGGCGACGATCTCCTGGTGACCAATACCGAGCGCCTGGCGCGCGGGATCCGCGAGCACGCCGCCAACTCCATTCTCGTCAAGGTCAACCAGATTGGCACACTCTCGGAGGCGCTCGCCTCAGTCGAGATGGCGAAGCGCGCCGGTTGGACCGCCGTGATCTCGCACCGCTCGGGGGAAACCGAGGACACCACCATCGCCGATCTCGCCGTCGCGACCGGAGCGGGACAGATTAAGACCGGCGCACCGGCGCGCAGCGACCGCGTCGCCAAGTTCAACCAGCTCATCCGGATCGAGGAGGAGCTCGGCGCCGGCGCAACGTACCCCGGTCGCAGCGCGTTCTATAACATCACCCCCCCAAAGAACTAGGCACGGAAGTACATGGCAGATCTGGAAGAGCTTCTGAATGGGTTTACCCGCGTGCGCGGGGTCAGCTCTGCGCTGATCGTCGGGCAGGACGGCCTCGTCCTCCAGAGCGTCACCGCCCCTGGTGCCGAAGACACCGACGTCGAGGTACTTGGCGCCATGGCCTCTAGCGGCCTCCTTCCGGCGCAAGAGATCGGTGGCGAGACCGGGCGCGGCCGGCTGCTCCAGGGCATCTACGAGTTCGAGAAGGGCGTCGTCGTCGTCGAGCCAATCGGCCAATCGGCCATCCTGGTGGTTGTTACCACCGCGGCGGCGAACCTGGGCTTGCTCCGCCTCCAGGCGCGCAAGGTCCATGGGGACGTCGAGAAAGCGCTGACTGACCTCTAGCGCCGCCGGCGCAGCGCCGTTGTCCCGTCTCAGGCTCGGCGTCCTCGCTTCGGGCCGCGGCTCGTCACTCCAGGCGCTCCTCGACGCACAGGCCGACCCTGCCTTCCCCGCCGAGGTCGTCCTTGTTCTGTCAAATCGGCCGAGCGCCCGCGCGCTCGAGCGTGCTCGCGCCGCCGGCATCCCCGCCCGGGCGCTGCCCCAGACGCGCTTCGAGTCGCGTACGGCGAGGGACCTCGCGTACGTTGGTCTCCTCCGCAAGCGGAACGTCGACCTGGTCGTCCTGGCCGGCTACGACCGCATCAGCGATCCCATCTTCCTGCGCGCGTTCCCAGGCCGCATCATCAACATGCATCCGTCCCTTTTGCCGGCGTTCGGCGGCGAGTCCGCGATGGCCCCCAAGCCGCAGGCAGACGCCCTCGAGTACGGCTGCAAGATCGCTGGCTGCACGATCCAGTTCGTCGTCGACGACGGCGGCGTCGACACCGGCCCCATCATTGCTCAGGCCGCCGTCCCCGTCTACGACGACGACTCCGTCGAAACCCTCGTCCGGCGCATCCTCAAAGAGGAGCACCGTCTTCTCCTCGACTCGATCCGCTGGATCGCCGAGGGCCGCGTCCGCCTCGAAGGCCGCCGCGTCTACACCGGACACTTCAGGCCGCCCGACGAGGCGCCGGCGACCGCCTAGAGCGCCCGCGCGAGGCGGTTGGCGAAGCGCACCTGATCCCGCAGCGGCTCGGGATAGATCGTGTCCGTGAGCCTGAACGTCGTCCCGTCGGGCACCTCCCGCAGCACGCGCGGTGTCGCGACGCGCTGGGGCCAACTGCCCGGCCGCTCCCACCCTGCTGCCGAGACCGCCGAATGGAACGGCTCAAGCGTCTCTCGCCTTCCGCCGCGCCTCACGATCAGCCGGCTTCGCCGATCCTCGTCGTACTCCCACTGCACCACACGCGCGTCCGCCACGACCCCCACCTTGTAGCCCTCCAGCCGCTCACGCAGCCGCGCGGCGTGCACCGGATGTACGTCCGGGAACGGGTCGGCGCTCGCCGTCGACACGACGACCATGGGCCGTCGGCCCCACCCAGCCAGGAATAGCGCTACCTCGGCGGCCAGTGCCCCCTCGCCTATCACCGCCACCCGGCGCCCGATCCCGTACATCTCGTGCAGGTCGCGTCCCAGCAGTTCCCCCGCCGCGAGTGTCCCCTTACCGTTCAGCCAGCGCGGGCGCCGCTCCGCCGCCGGCCGGCAGTCCACCGTTACCGCCGCACCGTGCTCCGCGTCGTCGGAGATCGCCACACCCAGCTCTCGAAGTCGATCGCCGAAGTACAGCAGCGCCCGCCCGAACTCCGCATCGCCCGGCACCCCTGCACGAAGACCCAGCAGCCCTCCGATCGGCAGCCCAGCGGTCGTGAGCCTGACGTCGTGTCCGCGTGCGGCGGCGACGCGTGCCAGCTCGAGTCCCGCGAGCGACGCACCGACTACCGCCACCCGCCGCGCCACGCGCACTGCCTCGAGCGGCGGCAGATGCTCCAGTCCGGCGTCGCCATTCACCGGGCACCCAATCACCCCGTCGGACGACGGCGTGAAGCACGCCATGCACCCGATGCACGGCACGATCTCCGTGCCAATCCCGGCGCGCTGCTTGGCGTGCCACGCCGCGTCTGCCAGCGCAGCGCGCGCCAGCGCCACCAGGTCCGCCTGTCCGCGCTGCAACACTCCCTCGGCGGCGTCCGGGCTCAGGATGCGCCCGCTCGCGAGCACCGGTACGCGCGCCGCGGCCTTGACCGCCGCGGCCAGCTCCGCGCGTGTTGCCTCGCCCACGCCGCAGGACAGTAGTTCGGTCGGCGACACGCTCGTCGCGCCACCCACCACCTCGATCCCTGCCACCCCCGCATCCTCCAGTGCGCGCGCCACGTCTTGCGCCAGCTCAGGCGTCATGCCCTGCGCGTTGCGCTCGTCCGCGCTCAGTTTCACCAGGACCGGGAAGTCAGCCCCGCACGCCTCGCGGATCCCTCCTACGACCTCGCGCACCGCGCGCAGGCGGCCTACTGTGTCGCGCCCGAGTGCGTCGCGTCTCTGATTCTGAAGCGGTGAGAGCAGTTGCCCCAGGAGCCGGCTGGGGATCGCCTGCAGCTGCACACCCGCGAATCCGGCGGCCTTCGCCCGCACCCCGGCCGTGACAAACGATCGAAGGACGCCTCGCAGCTCTTCCAGTGTCAGCTTGCTGAGATCGCCAACATGCGGGTAGCTGAGCTGCAGCAGCGGTTGTGCGCCCCCGTACCGGATTCCCGTCGCGAGTCGCCGAAACGACGGCACCGCCGCGTCGCTCGCCAGCATCAGGTGGCGCGGTCGCACCGCCCGGCACGCCGCGTCGTCCCGCACGAACGACTCCTCCACCACAACAACTCCTGCCCCGCCTGCCCCTCGTGCCTCATACCACGCCCGCAGCCGCCTCGTCGGTCTCCCCGTGCGGGACGCCGCCCCTGTCGTCATCGCGGCCACAACGGTGCGGTTGCGTAGCTCGACGCCGCCGAGCGCGAGCGGGCTGTCCAGCAGCACGCCCGATGCTACCCACGCGCTGCACGAGCGCGATCAATCCGCCACAATCCGCTCGTGTCGCCGGCCGGCCTCGCTGCGAGCGTGCTCGACGCCATCGGCCGCACTCCCCTGGTCGCCCTCGACCATCTGACCGAGGGGTTG
>DASTZM010000790.1:0-8133 GCA_035764305.1 Chloroflexota bacterium
CGCCACGTCCTTGCCCGCCACGTTGTTCATCACCTGCGCGTCGCCCGTCTTCAGATTGGTCAGGCGTACGTCGCTCGACGTGATCGGCTTGATCGTGATCTTGTCCAGGTACGGCAGCTTGCTGCCGTCCTTGTCCTTCCCCCACCAATCCGGGTTCTTGGCCATCGTGATGTGGTCGTCTTTCACCACCTCGGTCAGCATGAACGGCCCCGTCCCCGCGCGGAACGCCTTGGTGGTGAAGTCCGCCTGCCCCGCCGCCTCGACCGCCTTGCGGGACACCATCATCCCTGCTCGGTCCACCAGTTGCGCCAGCAGCGGCGCGTAGGGCGCCTTCAGGTTGATCCGCGCCGTGAACTGGTCCACTACGTCCACGCTGTCTACCGGCGCCAGCTCGCCCGAGCGCTGCGACCCCGCCGTCGTGCGGTAGCGGTCGATGTTCCACTTCATCGACTCCGCGTCGAACTGCGTCCCGTCGTGGAACTTGACGTCCTTGCGCAGCTTGAACGTCACCTTCAGCCCGTCGGTCGACGTTTCCCAGCTCTCCGCGAGCCAGGGGATGATCTTGCCGCTCGCGTCGACCCGCACGATCGAGTCGTAGACCTGGTAATGCGCGTTGCGGTCGATGAACGCCCGCGACACCAGTGGGTCGAAGTTGATCACGTCACCTTCGAGCGCGAAGACGATGCTCCCGCCGGCCTGCGCCGCCGTGCTTGCCGCCGTCGTCGGCGCCGCCGTCGTCGGCTTCGGCTGCGATTCGCTCGCCGCCGGGCCGCACGCCGCGAGCGACGCGAGGGTCCCCGCCCCCGCCAGCCCCAGACCTACCCGGAAGACCTCCCGACGGCTTGGCATGACCTGTTCTCCTTAATAAGCGAAGTCCATAGCCCCATGCCATAGTACGGCCGGCGCACGCCCCGGACAAGTACCACCCGGTCCAGCCCGCGGGGTCGCCGTGCGGACGGCGCTTCGTCCTTGTTGCAACGCAATCGCAACTTGTAGAGTGTGAGTCGGTGGCGGCGCTGACCGGATGACACAGCAAGACTCGCAAACCTTCCAGGACCGCGCACGCAGCGCCATCCGCGCCGCCGGCATGCGCTGGACCAAGCAGCGCGAGACGCTCCTGGATGTCATCGAGCACGCCCGCGAGCACCTCGACGCCGACGGCCTCTACCGTCTCGCGCGCGAGCGCGATCCGCGCCTTTCGTTGGCCACCGTCTACCGCACGCTCGGCGTCCTCAAGCGCCAGGGCCTCGTCGACGAGCTGCACCTCTCCGAGGAGCACCACCACTACGAGGCCTCCTCCGACGACCAGCACTTCCACTTCGTGTGCACCTCCTGCGGCGCCGTCACCGAGTTCTCCGCAAGCACCGTCGACCGTCTCCGCAAGGAGCTGCAGCGCGAGCACGGCGTCGTCGTGCAGTCGGTCGACCTCGATCTCGCCGGCCTCTGCGCCAAGTGCGCCGCCGCCTAGTGCGAACAGGTGTCGTTTGGCTTATGTGCTTATTGTGAACACTATTCATTAAGGTCATTGAGTTCGACTTGACGTTTGTTTGATGTCGAGTTAGTGTTTCCTGAATACCGAAGCAGGAGCACCGAACGTCATGGGCACCTTCGCCACCTTCACCCTCGGCGTCGCGGCGGCGCTCGGCGCACGCGCCTTCGCCCCCGCGCTCGGCCGCTGGGCGCGCCCCGCGGTGCGCGGCGCCATCAAGCAGGGCCTCATCCTCTCCCAGGGCGCTCAGGTTCGCGCCGCCGGTCTGCGCGAGGACCTGGAAGATCTCGTCGCCGAAGCGCGCGCCGGCGTGCCTGCCGCTCCGGGCACCACCGCCGCGCCGTCCACTCCCGCTCCCTCCCCGAATCCCTCGCGCAACTGAGATGAAGCAGTCCCGGACGCAGACCGCTCCTTCTGCCGGCTCGCGTCTCCCTACCGGCGTGCGCCAGTTCCTGACCAGCTTCGCCGCCGGCCTCACCGCTATCGGTCTCGTCAACCTGGTCCGCTGGCTCCGAGCCCCCGTCACCGGACGGTGACCGCCGCCCCCGCCGGACCCACCAGTGCCCTCCGCGTCCGCTCGTTCCTCCCCCAGCGCCTCCGCCTCGAGCTAGAGCCCGCCTGCGGCGACCCCCGTCTCGCCGCCGGGATCGGTCACGCGCTTCTCACCCTGCCCGATGTCGCCGCCGCATCGGTCAATCCCACCACCGGCCGCGCACTGATCGTCCTCGCCGCGCCGCAGGGGGACCTCGACGCCCTGCTGGACCGGATCTCCGTCGCCGTCGCGTCGGCCCTACTCCTCGACCCCACCCCACAAGTCGCCGCGCTCGCCACCACTCAGGATGTCCCCATCGGGCGAGATTGGGCGCGCGTCGTCGTCGGCGCCGCCGCGGTCGGCGCGCTCACTGCCATCCGTCTCCTCGGCGGCCCGCTCGCATTAGCCTCGCCACCCGTCGCCGCGCTCGCCACCGGTGCTGCGCTGCTGGTCGGTCTCCCCACCTTCATCAGCGGCCTGAAGCCGCTCCTGCGCTTCGAGCCCCCCGAGATCGACACGCTTATTACCACCGCCACACTCGCTTCGCTGCTCATCGGCGAAGCCGCCACCGGCCTGATCGTCGTCTGGCTGATCGCCCTCGGCGAGCTGGTCGAAGAGCTGACTCTCGAGCGCACGCGCAGCGCCATCTCGGACCTGCTGTCGGTCGGCGAGGACTTCGCCTGGATCGTCCTGCCCGACGGCCAGGAGGTCAAGGTCCGCCGCGAGGAGATTGAGCCCGGCACCACCGTCGTCGTCCACGCCGGCGAGAAGATCCCCGTCGACGCCGTCGTGCTCGAGGGCGGCGCTTCGGTCAACCAGGCGCCCATCACCGGCGAATCGCTGCCCGTCTTCCGCAACCCGGGCGACGAGGTCTTCGCCGGTACGCTCGTCCTCACCGGCTCGCTCCTGATGCGTGCGACGCGCGTCGGCGAGGACACGGCCATCGGGCGGATCATCCGCATGGTCGAAGAAGCGCGCGACGTGCAGGCCCCCATCCAGCGCCTGGCCGACCGTTTCTCGCGCCGCATCGTCCCGCTCTCCTTCTTGCTGGCCGGCGGCGTCTTCGCCCTCACCGGCAACGTGCTGCGCAGCATGACCATTCTGGTCATCGCTTGCCCCTGCGCCGCCGGCCTCGCCACCCCCACCGCCGTCAGCGCTGCCATCGCCAGCGCCGCAAAGCGCGGCATCCTGGTCAAGGGCGGCCTGCACCTCGAGAACGCGGGCCGGATCGACGCCGTCATTTTCGACAAGACCGGCACGCTCACCGCCGGCGCGCCGCGCGTCCAGCGCGTCGTCGCGGTCGACGACCGCTACACCCCCGAGCGCGTCCTCGCCCTCGCCGCCTCGGGCGAGCTCCACTCCCAGCACCCCCTCGCCTCCGCCGTCCTCCAGCACACCGCCGAGCGCGAGATCGAGATCCCTCCCCACTCCGAGTACGAGATCATCGTCGGCCACGGCGTCCGCTTCGCCGTTGACGGCGCCCGTCTCGTCATCGGCAGCCGCCATATGCTCGAAGACTTCGGTGTTCCCGTTTCGCCCGACGTCGAGACCCACGCCGCCCGCCTCCGCGAGCAAGGCCAGAGCGTCCTTTGGGTCGCCGAAACCTCCGCCGCTCCCCCTGCCGAACACACCGTCAAATCCCACCCGGAGGGCGGCTCGGGGGTCCTGGGGGGCGCGCCCCCCCGTGGGTCGCCGGCGCAGCCCGCAAAGAATGAGCGAGCGGTGTCGGGGAGCGCAGCGTCCCCGACCGGGCGCGGGCAGGGGCCGCACGCTCACGCGGCCGTGCTGGGCCTGATCGGTGTCAGCGACATTATCCGCCCCGAAGCTCGCACCGCCATTTCCTCCCTCCAGGACGCCGGCATCCGCGCCATCCACATGATCACCGGCGACTCGAAAGAGTCCGCCACCGCCGTCGCGACCGAGCTCGGCATCCCCCACTCCAACGTCATCGCCGAAGCGATGCCCGAGCAGAAGTTTGACCTCGTCCGCCGCCTTCAGGCCCAGGGCCACACCGTCGCCCTCGTCGGCGACGGTGTCAACGATGCCCCCGCCCTCGCCGCCGCCGACGTCGGCATCGCCATGGGGCACGGTGGCGCCGACGTCGCGCTCGAAGCGGCCGACGTCGCGCTCGCCGCCGACGACATCCGCCACGTCGCCGAGACGATCCTGCTCTCGCGCCGCACCATGCGCCTCGTGCGCCAGAACTTCGCCTTCAGCCTCGGCATCAACGGCATTGGCGTCCTCGCCGGCGCCGTCGGCCTCCTCTCCCCCTTCGCCGCGGCGATCGTCCACAGCCTCTCGACCGTCGCGGTCGTCCTCAACTCGGGACGGTTGCTGACCGCGGCGCCGGAGCCTCCCGCGCCGACCCCGCCGCCGGCCGGAGGAGCGACACAAGCGCCTCCGCCAGCGCCTCCGGGTCCGAAACCGGCGGCAGCCTGACCCCCCGCTGGCGCAGCGCCGCCTGGAGGCGCGCCAGCGCGGGCACCGGCACGTTGGATGCTTCCAGCACCTCCGGCAGCTGGAACACCCGCTCCGGCGTGTCGCGCAGCCGCAGCGCACCGTCCTGCGAAAGCACGTACACCACGTCCACCAGATCGGCCAGCTGGTCCACCTCGTGAGTCGCCAGCACCACCGCCATGCCGCGTCGCGCGTGCGCCTCGCGCAGCATCGCCGTCAGCTCGTCCCGCGCGCGGGGGTCCAGCCCTGCGAATGGTTCGTCCAGGACGACCAGGTCCGGCCCCGTCACCAGCGCCCCCGCCAGCGCCACCTTGCGCTTCTCCCCACCCGAAAGGTAGTGCGGCACCTTGTCCAATAGCCCCTCCAGCCGGAATGACAGCGCGGTCCGCTCGACGCGCCGCTGAATCTCGGCCGCTGGCACGACGCGCGTGTCCAGCCCAAATGCCAGGTCCTCGCGCACCGTCGGCGCCAGCAGCTGCGCCTCGATGTCCTGCAGCACCGCTCCGACACACGGCCGAATCTCGTCAAAGTCCCGCACCGGGTCACGCCCCAGCACGCGCACCGTTCCCGCGCTGGGCCGCACCAGTCCGAGGATGGCGCGCAGCAGCGTGCTCTTGCCGCTCCCGTTGGGGCCGATCAGCGCGACACGCTCGGACACCCCCACCGTGAACGGTAGTCCGCTCAGCGTGACGGTGCGCCCATCCGGGTAGCGCACCGACAGCCCGCTCACCTCCACCACGTTCGGGCCGCCGGTCGGATCGCTCACGCCGACAGTTTCATTCCCCGCGCCCGCGGCGGCGACTGCCCGACACGCCGCGCCGCGCTCGACGGCGAGCGCAGGCGCAGCGCCGCGTACTGCTCTGTCGCCAGCTCGGTCGCGCGAAGCACCGCCAGGCCACCCACCAGCCCACCCCGCCTCAGCCGCGCGTGCCACGGGACTCGCGTGCCGCGCAAGCGCACCGCTTCCCGCGCCGCCAGCGCTCGCCCCACCAGCACGAACAACGCGCGGTAGCCCAGAAACAGCATGTCCGCCAGCACCCCGGGCAGTACGCGCCGCGCCGAGCGCAGCAGCGCCGTGTGCGGCGTCGTACTCACCAGCAGCAGCATCGTCAGCGATGTGATCGCCCCCTTCAATATCACCGCCAGCGCCGTTTCCCATCCGCCCGCGCGCGAGATCGCGAACACCGCCGACATCACCACCGGCAGCAGCGAGAGCGCCAGCACGCGCCACGCCGGCAGCCCCGACGTGGCGAGCGCCAGGAGCAGCCCTGCGTACAGCGCCGCGAGCGGCGCCGGCGCGCGGACCAGCACCAGGAAGACGACAATCGCCCCCACCGCCCCCAGCTTCACCGCGGGGGCAAGCCGGTGTAGCGGTCCGCGCCCCGTCCCCGCCCAGCGATCGATCGCCAGAACGTCGATCACGGTGTTCGGCCCTATCGCGCCGTGAGCGGCGCGAGCCCGGTTGCCGCGGGATCACCATGCACCGCACTCTCGCGCGCCGCCGTCAGCAACGATGGCCGCACCGCGCGCACAAAGGCCACCACCGCTCCGACGATGGCCGCCTCCAGCAGCCATCCCACCAGCCCAAGAACCAGCACCGTGGCGGCGAACGCGCCAAACTGCGGCGACGCGGTGCCAAGCCGGTCGAGGATTCCTTCCTCCGCTAGCGCGTCGAGGGGCACGCTCCCCATCGCCGCCACCGCCAGGAACGCCCCCGTCGACGCGGCGAGTGACGCCAACGTCGCCAGCGCGGCGGCAAGCCCGGTGAAACCGGGCGACCGAGGCAGCAGGCGCGCAGCCGCGCGGAACGCGAGCGCGCCCAGCACCGTCTCCAGCCCCAGCAGCAGCGTGTTCAGGCCAAGCAGCGTCACGCTGCCGTCCCCCAGCAGCAGCCGCAGCACGTTGAAGACGAACGCCGCCAGAACGCCGTACGCCGGCCCTACCAGGATCCCGGTCAGCACAGTCAGATGCGGCTCGTACGCCAGCGGCGCGATCTCCAATGACATGACCAGGGTCATCAACCCCGCCAGCACCGCGGCCAGCGGCACGAGACGGGCCCGATCGGACTCGCGCGTCGCCCACAGCGCCAGCGCCAGGCACGCCGCCGCGCCGGCCCACCCGGCTATCCACAGCCAGGGCGCCAGCACCCCGTCGGGCACCATGATGTGCGTCATCGGTACACTCTTGGCAGTAGTGGTACCAAGTATCACATGGTGAGACAACGTCTCGGCAGCGCCGCGCCACGTACTGAGGCGTCCGGCAAGGTGGCCGCGGCATCGCGTCCGCAGGACTGCGAGGTCTGCGTCACGCCGGTCTCGGACGGACGACACATCGTCAGCGCCCTCCGCCTGGCGGGTCACGCGGTGACGCCGCCGCGCGAGGCCGTGATCCGCGCCGTCGCCGCCCAGCCCCGTCCGTTCACCGCCGGGGCGCTGTGCGCCGCCGTCGCCGCGCGCGATCCGTCGGTCGGCCGCGCCACCGTCTTTCGCACGCTCGAGCTACTCGCCGAGGCAGGCGTGCTCGACCGGCTCCACGCCGTGCGAGGCGACGCGAGCTACGTCGCGCGCGACCCGGACCGCCCGAATCGTCCCCACCAGTACCTGGTGTGCACCGTCTGCGACGGCGTCACCGAGCTGGAAGACCCCAAGCTCGCTGCCCTGCTGCGTAACGCCGCCGCCGCGCGCGCCTTCCGGCCCGAGGGTGCGCTCGTTGAAATCTTGGGACGCTGCCAGGCCTGCTGAGCCACTGCGGCACGCCGGCGGCAGTCCGTACAGTTAGCCCGATGCATCGCACGCTCCGCGCGGCGCTCGCCGCGTGCTCGGTGATCGCCGCTGCGGCGTGCGGCGGCGGGAACGATTCCGCACCGCTCGGCCCCCTACCGAACGCGGCGACCGGACAGCTTGAGGTCATCCCGGTCACCGACAACCGCCACATCCAGGGACCCATCTCCTACCCGCGCGTCCCACCGGCCGGTGGCAATCACGCCCCCGCCTGGCAGAACTGTGGGTACTACGACTCGCCTATCCCCACCGAGCAAGCGGTGCACTCCATGGAGCACGGCGCCGTGTGGATCACGTACCACCCGAACCTTCCCAAGGACCAGGTCAACGCGCTCGCCCAGCTTGCCCGCGGCCAGTCATTCGTCCTCGTCAGCCCATTCCCCAACCTTGAGGCGCCCGTGATCGCCACGGCGTGGGGACGCCAGCAGAAGATCGCTTCCGCCAAAGACCCCTCCGTGACGGAGTTCGTCCGCCAGTTCCGCGCCGGACCCCAGACTCCCGAGCCGGGCGCGCCCTGCACGGGCGGCACCGGGTCGCCCAAGTAGCCCGCCCCCGATCGCTCCCGCTTCGTAACCACCTCGAAATCCGCCTGACACGCTACCGCGCTCCCGGCGGCCCCCCTCTTGCCCTACCTTTGGAGCAAAGAGGAGGCAGCCGGCCATGGATCCGCTCAGCGCCGACGTCGTCGCGTTCGCCGCCCTCGTCGCCGTTGCTCTCGGCTTTGGCGTGGTGACCGGCCTCGCGTCCCGCGCCGTCGACCGGTACCAGCACTCGTCCCGCTGAGTACCATTTCCAGATCAGCGCAGAGGGCACCAACCCAGCCGCCGGGACCACCGCTGAGACAGCCACCTTGGGCGGTGGCTGCTTCTGGTGCC
>DASTZM010000791.1:0-9373 GCA_035764305.1 Chloroflexota bacterium
GCCGCCCCTCCAGCTCGAGCACGTACCGCACATACCCCGCACGTCTGCCGTCTAGTTCCAGGTTGGTCGTCACGCCCGTCAGCTCGACTCCCGGCGCGCGCAGCAGGTACGCCAGCGCGCACAGGTCGTCCACATCGCCGCCGATGTCGGTGTCTAGATGGACCTTCCTGGTTGGGGAGCCGCCCACGTCACGGCGATTGTGCCCCGCTACCCCTCCCGACGCGCCTGGCACGCCGCGTGCGCAATGACAGGGGGAGGAGCGCTTCGATGAAGAAGGACACCCTGCTCGCCGACTACCTGATGCTGCCCTGGTCCGCCCTGGTCAAGAGCGGGATGTGGCTCGTCACCTCCGCCGTCAAGCTCTCGCTCCTCATGATCCCGATCGCCATCGTCGTCGGCGCGGTCCTCGCCGCCAACCGGCTGCTCAACCAGCACCGCGAGCCGTAGTACGCCGAGCCGGCGACAGTGCCCAGCCGCTCGCGCACCCGGGCCCGCCGCGCCGGCGGCACCTAGCCCAGCCGCCCGCGGCTGACGAACTCCTCCATCGGCTTTCGGCCGACCGACGGCAGCACGCTCCGCGTCCCGGGAGTCGTCCTGATCCGGTGCGCCTCGCCATCGGCCGGGTAGCCCAGCGAGATCGAGTGGCGTACCCAGCGCTCCTCGGGGACGCCCAGGAGTCGCTTCACCTCCGCCACGTACTCTTCCGGGAAGAAGGACCCGATGCACGACCCCACGCCGTGCGCCCACGCGCCGACCATCAGCCGCTCCGCCAGCCGGCCGCAGTCGAACGCGTTGTTCGGTCCATCCATCACCAGCACCAGCGCGCAGCGCGCTCCCGCGATATGCCCCGCGAACTGACCGAGCTGCGACAGGCGCCGCAGCGTCTCGCGCTCGGTGACCAGCACCACCCGCCAGGGCTGCGTGTTCTTCGCCGATCCCGTCCAGCGCCCCACGTCCAGGATCTTCTCCACCACCTCCTGCGGGATCTCGCGCTCGGAGAAGCGCCGTACCGCCCGCATCGACCGCAGCGCGCGCACGACCGGTTTCGGGCTCGTCTTCGTGGTGGCCATGCGGTAGTGTGCCGTGCGGCTCCGCAGCGCGATACGCGCGCCGCCGCCGCCGCCCGTGCGCCACAATCCGCGCTCCAGCCATGAAGCTCCTCTTCCTCGGCACCGGCGCGGCGCAGGGCTACCCCGCCATCTTCTGCCGCTGCGACAGCTGCGAGGCCGCACGCGACCGCGGTGGCAAGAGCATCCGCCGTCGCTCCGCCGCGCTGGTCAACGACGACCTGCTACTCGACTTCGGCCCCGACGTGATGGCCGCCGCGCGGGATCTCCGCCTGCGCCTGCACAACGTGCAGTACCTCCTCCTCACCCACGCCGACCACGACCACCTGCACCGCGAGAACTTCGACCAGCACCGCGCCCGCTGGGCCGCGCCGGAGATCCCCACGCTCCACGTCCACGGCTCCGCCGCCACGCTCGAGCTGATTCGGAACTACCCCTGGCCGCTCGACGAGATGCGCGTCGAGCTGCACGTCGTCTCTCCCGGGCAGACGTGGGAGATGGGGCCGTACCGGGTTACCGCACTCCGCGCCCGCCACACCGAGCCGCAGCAGCCGCTGTTCTACGCCGTCCGGCAGGGCGAGTCGGCGCTGCTCTACGCCACCGATACCGGCGCGTTCTACCCCGAGACGTGGGCCGTGCTCGATGCGCTCGGCACGGACGGCATGCGCTTGACCGGGGCAGTGATCGAGGGCACCTCGGGGCTGCGCGAGACCGCCCCCACCAGCGGCCACATGAACCTCGCCCGCTGCGCCGAGCACCACGTCATGCTGCGCGAGCACGGACTCACCGCCCCGGGCTGCCGGCACTTCGGCACCCATTTCTCCCCCAACGGGGCGCCGCTGCACGAAGAGACCGACGCCTTTCTGGAGGAGCACGGCGTCCGCGCCGCCTACGACGGCCTGGAAGTCCAGATCTAGCCCGACCCTGCAGTCCGACCACCATGCCGCGCGAAGCCCGGGTCACCACCTGGCACCTGGAGATGCTCGATCCGGCCTGGCTGCGACCGGTGGGCCGCCCGGACGAGCGCCTCTCGCTGGCGCGCGTGGCCCCTCCATCGGCCGAGCTGAGCCGCTTCCTCTACACCGCCGTCGGCGGCGACTGGTACTGGACCGACCGCCTGCCGTGGACGCACGCCGAGTGGCTGGCCTACCTGCGTCGGCCAGAAGTGGAGACGTGGGTCGCGTCGCTCGACGGCGCGCCATGCGGCTACGTCGAGCTCGAGCAGCAGCCTGACGGGAACGTCGAGATCGCCTACTTCGGCTTGCTGCGGGGCTTCACCGGCCGGCGGATCGGCGGCCACCTGCTCTCGGTCGCGGTGGCGCGCGCGTGGTCGCTCGGCCCGCCGTCCACGCGCCGCGTCTGGGTCCACACCTGCAGCCTCGACGGCCAGCACGCCCTCGCCAACTACCAGGCCAGAGGCTTCCGCGTCTTCAAGACCGAAACCCAGACACAGCTGCTCCCCGATGCCCCGCCCGGACCATGGCCGGGCGCCACGCCGAGCTGTACGGTACACACGCCATGAGCAGCTCACCCGCGCGCCGCCCAGTCGACGTCGACGACCTCTACGCCATCAAGGGCGTCGCCGACGCGCAGCTCTCCCCCGATGGCCGCCGCGTGGCCTACGTGCTGAGCGAGATCGACCGTGCAACCGACGACTACCGCACCAGCATCTGGATCGTCGATACAGCGGGGGGCGCAGAGCCGCGCCGCTTCACCCACGGCCCCAGGAAGGATTCGGCGCCCCGCTGGTCGCCCGACGGCTCGCTGCTCGCCTTCCTCTCGGACCGCGATGGTGGGGCGGCGCAGCTGTACGTCATGCCCGCCGCCGGCGGCGAGGGGCGCAGGCTCACCGCGCTCGAGAAGGGGGCTGGCGCCGCCGTCTGGTCGCCAGACGGCACGCGCATCGCCTTCGCCGCGCGCTTCCTCGTCGAAGGGCCTCCCGCGGACAAGGAGGAGCGCAAGCGCTGGGACCAGCGACCCAGGGTCGTCACGCGCGCCCAGTACAAGACCGACGGCCAGGGCTACACGCTGGACGTTCCCTCCCGACTCTTCGTCGTCCCGGCCACCCTTGACGGCGAGACCGCGAAAGACCTTCGCCCGCTGCTCGGCGACGCGGGCTCGGGCGAGGACCGCACGCCCGCCTGGTCGTCCGACGGCAAGACGCTCGCCTTTACCCGCACGCGCGACGGGGTCGCCGACTACTACGCGTCCGACCTGTGGACCGTCGACCTCGATACCAGGCAGACACGCCGCCTCACTGAGACCGTCGGCCGCGCGCATGCCCCATCGTGGTCGCCCGACGGCTCAACCATCGCCGTCTTCGGTACCGACGAGCAGGAGCCCGGCTTCGGCGAGCACGTCATCCGTGTCTGGCTTATCCCTGCTGCCGGCGGGTCGCCGCGCAACCTGACCGCGTCCTACGACCGCGGCGCCTTCCTCCCCGCGCCGCCCGCTGCCCCCACTGGCCCCATCTGGTCGCCCGACGGCGGGTCACTCACCTATACCGTCGCCACCAACGGCAACCTGCACGTCGTTCGAGTCGCCGCCTCCGACGGCGCCGTCACTCCCGGCGCCTCCGGCGAGCGCTGGCTGACCAGCGCGTCGGTCTCGGGCGACGGCCGTCGAATCGCGTTCGTCGCCAATTCCCCGGACCAGCCGGGCGATGTCTACGTCTGCGACGCGGATGGCCGGGAGGAGCGCAAGCTGACCGACGTCAACCGGGAGTGGCTCGCCTCGGTCGAGCTGCCGCGCGTCGAGCGACGCCGCTTCCAGAGCCCCCACGGTCACGAGATCGACGGCTGGCTGTACCGTCCGATGGGCGCCGCCAGCTCTGCCGGACCGGCACCGCTCGTGCTCCAGATCCACGGCGGTCCGCACTCGGTCGCCGGAAGCAAGTTCGAGGCGACCGCCTTCTATTGTTATGCGCTCGCCGCGCGCGGCTGGGCCGCCCTCGCGCTCAACCCAACCGGGTCGGGCTCGTACGGCAAGGCCTTCGCCCACGGCATCCGCGAGCGCTGGGGCGAGCACGACCTCCCCGAGCAGCTCGCCGCCGCCGACGCGCTGGTCAAAGAAGGGATCGCCGACCCCGACCGCCTCGCCGTGACCGGCTACTCCTACGGCGGCTACATGACGTCGTGGACCATCGGGCAGTCGGAGCGCTTCAAAGCGGCTGTCGTCGGGGCGCCAGTGGTCAACTTCGAGTCGTTCCACGGCACGTCGGACATCGGTCTCTGGTTCAGCCCGTTCGAGCTGCGCGGCGCGATCCACGAGAAGCGCGACCTGTACCGCCGCCTCTCGCCCATCCAGTACGCCGACCGCTGCGTCACGCCCACTCTGATCATGCACGGGGAGTCGGACGACCGGTGTCCCATCGGTCAGGGAGAAGAGCTGTACGCCGCTCTCGTCGCCGCGGCGAAGGTCCCCGTCGCTTTCGTCCGCTACCCCGGCGGCGTGCACGGCTTCGTCACCTCGGGCCGTCCGAGCCACCGCGTCGACTACTCCCGGCGCGTCGTGGAGTGGATGGAGCGCTACGTCACCGAGACGACCCAACCGCGTCCCGCCTAGACGCCGCTACGCGAACGGTCGGAACGTCGCCTCCATCTCCCGCCTGATCGCCACCACCTCGGCGTTGGGGTGCGGCTCGACGTCCGCCCAGGTGACGAGCGAGCCCGCGGCGATGGGGCGTACTACCCGAACGCCGTGCGCCAGGCCGATCGGCAGGGCGTGCTCCGCGAGGGAGCGCTCGGCCGGCACCAGCTTGCCCCACACGCAGTAGCCGCCCTCCCCGTCCAGGACTTCGCCCGCGTCGATGTCGCGCTTCGCGGTCGCCGCCACGTCGGCCAGCCACGCCACCGGAGCCCCCGTCGGCTCGTTCCGCAGCGCCGCCGACGCGACGCTGATCCCCACCTCGAGCCCGATCAGGTGGTACGGCCGGTACAGCGCGGCGTAATGGCCGCTCGCGTCGACCACCAGCCCGTACTGGCTGAAGCACTCCCGCACGTACTCGGTCTCGCCGCGGAACACGACGTACACGCCCCACCGCAGGTCGCGCTCGATCGACGACCCGTCGCGCTGCAGCGACGCCACGACCTCCACCATCCCGCTGCGCTCGAGCACGCCGCCGTGCGGCTCGGGACGCAGCACGTCCTGCATCTCCTCCGCCCCCGCGGGCGGAAACAGCAGTCCGTCCGACGGCGGCAGTAGCCCCGTAGCGTTCGCCACGGCTGCCATCTCGATCGCCGACTTCGTGCCGTCGACGAACGAGTTGAACATCTTGGCGTTCGCTCCCGAGCGCGCCACCTCCTCGGCGGTCCAGCCGAAGTGCTGCCACACCGTGTCGGGCGTCGATTGGTGGTAGTGGGGCAGGTACTTGGTCCCCTTCCCGGCGCACACGACCTCGAAGCCGCACGCGCGCGCCCAATCGACCAGTTCGCAGATCAGCGCCGGCTGGTCGCCGTACGCCAGCGAGTACACCACCCCGGCTTCACGCGCCCGCCGCGCCAGCAGCGGCCCCGCCAGCGCGTCTGCCTCGACGTTGACCATCACCACGTGCGTGCCCGCGCGGATGCACTCCAGCGCGTGCCCGATCCCCGCCTCCGGGTTGCCCGTCGCCTCGACGACCACGTCGAGCGGGGCGCGGATCAGCGCCGCTGCGTCCTGCGTGACGCACGTCGTCCCGCGATCGTACGCCTCGTCGAAGCTCCGCGCCCCCACCTGCTCGTCGGTCCATCCGGTTCGCGCCAGCGCCGCGCGAGCCCGCTCGGCGGACAGGTCGGCGACACCCAGCAGCTGCATCCCCGGCGTCGTGCGCACCTGCGCCAGGAACATCGAGCCGAACTTGCCCGCGCCGATCAGCCCGACGCGCACCGGATCGCCCGCTTCGGCGCGCGCCCGAAGCATGCGAGAGAGATTCATCGAAACGACCCGAGTACCATACCGCCGTGAACTACTCCCCCGCCGCCACGGTGAGCATCGACAGCCTCCGCCAGTATGGCGTCGAGGCGTTCGAGCGCGCCGGGCTGGCGGAGGAAGGGGCGCGCATCGTCACCGAGGTCCAGCTCGAGGCGAGCCTGCGCGACCAGCCCACCCACAACATGGGCGGCGTGCCGGGCTACGCGGGACGTGTCGCCTCCGGCCACCTGAACAAGACTCCCAACATCGCCGTCACCCGCGAGACGATGGTCCACGCCCAGATCGACGGCGACAACGCGCCCGGCCAGTGGGTCAGCGTCATGGCGATGCGCACGGCCATCGAGAAGGCGAAGCAGACCGGCGTCTGCCTCGTCGCCGCCGGCCGCTCCAATCACTTCGGCGCCGCCGGCCACTACGCCTGGATGGCCGCCGTCGAGGGGCTGATCGGTCTGTGCACCACCAACGGCGGTCCGTGCCTCGCGCCGTGGGGCGGCGCGACACCCACGTTCGGCAACAACCCGCTGGGTGTCGGCATCCCCTCCGGCAAGCACCACCCCATCGTGCTGGACATTGCCATGAGCACCGTGGCGATGGGCAAGATCGGCCTCGCCATCGCGGAGGGCAAGCCGCTCCCTCCCAACTGGGTCCTTGACAAACAGGGCCGACCCAGCACCGATCCGGCCGACTTCCGCGAGTCGTTCCTCGGCGTCCCGATTGCCGAGCACAAGGGCTACGGCCTGACGGTGGTTATGGAGTTGCTCGCCGGCGTATTGACGCGCGCCGACTTCCCGTGGCAGCACCGCGACGACCGTGCGGCGCGGCACACCTACGATCCCAACCTGGGCCACTTCTTCATGGCGATCAACCCGGAGCTGTTCCTGCCGCGCGACGAGTTCCTGGACCGCGTCGACCAGATGATCGAGGCCGCCAAGGCGTCCGAAAAGGCCGACGGCGTGAGCGAGATCCTGGTGCCCGGCGAAATGGAGATGCGCGCTCGCGAGCGCAACCTGCGCGCCGGCGGGGTCCCACTCCTTCCGTCTACCTACAAGGGCCTGGTCGACTACAAGCAGAAGGCCGGGCTCGAGACCGAGCTGGTGGAGGTGTAACGATGCCCATCACGACAAAGGCCGGCTACCGCGTGATCGACACCCACGTCCACGTCTGGCCGCTCGACGACGCGCCGGGCCACCGTCCCGTGCCCGGCGCCAAGGTCCGCGCGCCGGAGAAGGCCGCGCCGGTCGAGTGGCTGGTCGAGGATATGGAGGAGTTCGGCATGGAGCACCAGGTGCTCGTCCAGTCGAGCGCCTTCGGCTGGGACAACACCTACATGGTCGAGTGCCTCGACAAGTACCCTGGGAAGTTCAAGGCGATCGGCCTGGTCGATCCCGAGAGTCCCACCAACGCGCGCGATCTCGAGTCCTGGATGGCGCGCGGCCTCTCCGGCTTCCGCTTCCATCCCCTCTACTACGACAAGGAGCCGCGCGGCCCGTGGTGGGTCGACGCGAAGGAGAACGAAGCCCTCTGGGACGCCGCCAACCAGACCGGCGCGATCATGCAGTTCCACATGTGGCCGAAGCACGCCACCGCGCTCGCACGGATGATCGAGCGCCACCCCGACGTGCGCGTGATCGTCGACCACATCGGCAAGCCCGACGTGACAGAACCCGCGCCTTACCCGAGCTTCGACCCGGTCCTGAAGCTCGCCGACTACACCAACGTCTACGCCAAGATCGGCGACTACCAGATCGCCTCCAAGCAGCAGTACCCGTGGCGCGACACGTGGCCCTTCGTGCGCCTCCTGGCCGACCGGTTCGGCGCGCGGCGCATGATGTGGGGAACGGGGTATCCGCGTACGGCCCGCCTCGTCCCGCTCGAGCAGGCGCTGCGCTTCATCCAGGAGGACCTGCCCCTCTCGGACGACGAGCGCCGCCAGATTCTCTGGGACACGCCCAAGCAGCTCTTCGGGTTCTAGGCGGATGGCGCCACAGGAGCTGCCGCTCAGCGGCCTGACCGCGCTGGTCACGGGCGCCGCGCGGGGGATCGGTCGGGGCTGCGCGCTCGAGCTGGCGCGTGGTGGCGCGGACGTCGCGCTGGTCGACGTCCGCCACCGGGAGGAGGGCGAGGCCGCCGTCGCAGAGATCGAGGCGCTGGGCCGCAGGGCCGGCTTCTGGCTCGCCGACGTCGGCGACCGAGACGCCATCGGACGCGTCGTCGGCGAGGTCGCCGCGCGCTTCGGCCGGCTCGACGTCGCCGTCGCTAACGCCGGCGTCTCGGTGCGCCAGGAGTTCCTGGACATCACTTCGGAGGGGCTGGAGACGACGCTCCGTCCGACGATGTACGGCGTCCTGTGGACGCTCCAGGCAGCCGGTCGCCAGATGGCGCGACATGAGCCGCTCCCTGGGCGGGAGAGCCGGGGAAAGCTGCTCGCCATCGCCTCGATCCACGCCGAGCAACCGTTTCCGCGCTCCGGCTCCTACAACATGGCCAAGGCCGGCGTGACGCATCTCCTGATGACCGCCGCCGCTGAGCTGGCCGGGCAGAAGATCAACGTCAACGTGATTCACCCCGGGTGGATCGATACGCCGGGAGAGCGCCAGCACGCGAGCGAGCAGGAGCTGGCCCAGGCGGCAAAGTCGCTCCCCTGGAAGCGTCTGGGAAAGCCCGAGGAGATCGGTCGGGTCGTCGCCTTCCTGGCCGGCCCGGGCGGGGACTTCGTCTCAGGCAGCGTGATCCGCGTCGACGCCGCCGAGATCGTCAGCCTGCGTTCGGCGTGAACGAGGCGCCGGGGTCGAGTGCGGGGAGCTTGTCCCGACTCACGTTCAGGTAGATCGTGCTCTCGCCGATCCGCTCCACCTGGTGCGCCGCCACCGATACGCAGTCACCCCCGCCGAGGAGCGTCCGCAGCGGGCCCCCCAGACGCACCGTGAAACCGCGCAGCACACCCGTGTGCTCCTCGTAGAACAGCTCGTCGGCGACGCCGGCGTTCTCTCCGGTGGCGTCTACGACCGCGACGCCTTTGCCGACCCCGATCCGCCCGCTCTCGACCGGAACTTCCGTCCCGAACCGCTCCAGCGCCGCGGCGTCCACCTGGAGGACCAGCACGTCGCCCTCCACGGTCGCCCGGTCGACCTCATCCCGCGGTACCACGATGTCGGGATCGCCGTCGGCGTCCGAGGCGACGACGAAGTGCGTCACCAGCATGGTCTGGGGGTCGACGATTGCCCACTGAAGCACACCGGCGTCGGTGCCGTCGGCAAGCCGGATCCGGGCATCCAGGTCGATGCGCATCTGGGGTCCTCCTGACGCCCGATGTGGATGCAATCCGCGAGCCACGCGCTACCGTGCGCAACCCGCCGCGGCACGTGCGGCCGCCGCGGCGGCCGCACATGTGCGGC
>DASTZM010000792.1:0-6156 GCA_035764305.1 Chloroflexota bacterium
CAGCCGGCTGCCGTCGGAGCACGAGCTGGCCCAGCGCTACGGCGTGAGCCGTGGGACCGCCCGGCGCGCGCTGGACGAGCTGATGCGCGAGGGGCGCGCGGTGCGCATCCAGGGCAAGGGGACGTTCGTCGCGCCGGTCACGGCGCGCCCGCGCCAGATGGGGGCCGCGGGCGCGCCCGCCGCGCGCAGCATCGCGCTTGTGGTGGGCGACGTGCGGCGCATCGAGCCGCGCTTCGTGCACGCCGTCGAGGCCGCCTGCGCCGCCGCGGGCTACCGGCTGCAGCTCGCCAGCTCGGGCGGCGACGCGGAGCGTGAGATCGCGCTCCTGCGCGACCTGTGCGACGGCGGGTGCGCCGGCGTCCTCGTCCGCTCTTACCAGTACCCGGGCGCAACGCACGGCCTCGCCGCGCTCGACGCCGCCGGCATCCCGTACGTGCTGGTCGACCGCACCGTCGACGGCGTCGACGCCGACAGCGTCGTCGTCGATCACGAAGGCGGCGCTCACCTGCTCACCCAGCGCCTGCTTGCGCTCGGCCACCAGCGCATCGCGCTGCTCCTGCACCGCCGGACGCCGATCTCCACATCCATCGAGGCGCGCATCGCCGGCTACCAGCGCGCGCACGCCGAAGCCGGCGTGGCCACGGACGAGCGCCTGATTGTGCACTGCGGCCCCGCGCTGATCGACGACGCTGCCTACCCGCAGCTCCCCGGCGGCGCCGACCCGATCCCCGCCGCCTTCCGCAGCGTCCTTGATCTGCTCCTCGCCGTCGCCCCCACCGTCACGGCCTGGATCGGCGTCAACGATCTGGTGGCCGCCTCGGCTCTGCGTCACGCGCACGAGCGCCGTGTTGACATCCCGGAGCGGCTGAGCGTCGCGGGATTTGACGGTTCCGCCTATGCCACGTTCGCGGCCCTCCCGCTCACCACCGTCGCGCAGCCCTTCGAGCAGATTGGTGCGCAGGCCACCGCGCGCCTGCTCCGCCGCATCGCCGATCCCACCCTCGCTCCCGTCGCACTGACACTCCCGCCGTCGCTCTTGCCCGGGTCGACGACCGCCCCACCGCTCGCGGCCGCCGCGTATCACACCGCCACAGAACCAGGAGGAAACCGTGTCCACCAGCAGTCCCAGCCGTAGACGCTTCCTGTCGCTCAGCGTCGCGCTGCCCGCGGGCGCCGGCGCCCTGCTCGCCGCCTGCGGGCAGGCCGGCGGCGGCGCGACCAAGCAGACTGTGCCGCTCACGCAGCGCCCGCCGATGAAGCTGGAGCTCGCGGTGGAGCCCACCGCCGGACGCAAGGCGCAGGCCGACATCTGGAACGCCAAGTTCCCCAACATCCAGGTCACCCCCGTCACAGCCCCCACCGGCACCGGCGTCGTCGCGCTCGAGAAGTTCGTCGCCTCCATCGCCGCCGGCTCCGCCGCCCCGCTGGTGCGGTTCGACCGCTTCCAGGTGGCGACGTACGCCCACCGAAAGGCCTTCCTGCCGCTCGACGATTACGTCAAGCGCGACAAGTTCGACACCAAGAAGTTCTACGCGCCCGCCCTCGAGGAGGCGACCGGCGTGGCCGACAAGAAGATCTACGGCATCCCCATGAGCATGGGGCTGCGCCTGCTCTTTTGGAACAAGGACGTCTTCCAGCAGGTCGGCCTAGATCCCGAGAAGCCGCCCAAGACGTGGGACGAGCATCGCCAGATGGCGCTGCGCCTGACCCAGCGCGGCGGCGCGACCGGGCTCGAGCGGCTCGGCTTCCACCTGGACCGCGGTCAGGCGCACTACCACCTGTGGGCGTGGCAGAACGGCGGCGGCTTCCAGACCCCCGACGGCAAGAAGGCGACGCTCAACACGCCCCAGAACATCGAGGCGCTCGAGTACATGCAGCGTTTCACCCGCGATCTGGGCGGTGCCCAGTTGATCAGCGCCTTCGCCAAGACCTTCGGATCCGGCGCGCAGGCGCCCGAGATCGTCGGCCAGCTGGCGACATACATGATCAGCTACTCGGGTGTGGGCAACTACCCGCGCTACCGCAAGGAGCTGAACTTCGGCCTGGTCATCCCGCCCGTAAAGAAGGAAGGCGATAAGCCGATCACGTGGTCGGGCGGCTTCGCCTACGACATCACCCGCGACGCAAAGGACCCCGACGTCGTCTGGGAGATCATGAAGTTCTTCACCAGTGAGGAGGGCTACATCGCCCAGTTCGACGGCGACAAGCGGGACGCCCAGGCGGGCGGCGGCGTCTACATCGCCGAGTTCACGACCCAGCCCGACCTCGATAGGAAGATGATCGAGCGCTACAAGACCGGCCTGCCGAACATCGACAAGATCCCGCCCTACGTGCTCGACCAGGTGAAGTACACCCGTTTCCGTGAGCTATCAATCGCCGCCGACCAGCTGTGGGACGGCATCAAGGCGTCACAGACACAGGCGGTGTCCGAGGACAAGAACCCGAAGCAGGCGCTGGACGAGAACAACGTCCTCGTGCAGCAGGCGCTCGATCAGGCCTGGGCGAGCGTGCCGAAGTAATCACCCCGGCCTAGAAGGAGAGAGGAGAATGGCAGTAGGAAGCACAAGGTACACGCGCCGTCGCATCGCGGGAATCGGCGCCGGTGCGGGCGGGGCGCTCGCCCTCGCGGCGTGTGGGGCCGCCGGCGGCGGGCAGTCGCCTGGAGCGGCGCCCGCGAAGCTGCCGGCGGCGGCGCTGCAGTTTTGGAGCCCGGCCGCTCCGGGCTCGGTGAGTGAGAAGGCCGAGCGAGACATCGCCGACGCCTTCGAGTCCGAGCACTCGGGGTGGAAGGTCACGAACAGCTACATCACCTACGCCACGGTCGAGGACTACGCGCAGAAGTTCGCCACCGCCGTCGCGGCAGGCACCCCACCAGACGTCCTGGAGACGACATCGCCGCGCGAGTGGGGCGGGCTGGGCATGCTCAACGCGCTCGACAGCCGAATCGCGAAGGAGAAGTCCTCGGTCTTCAATCTTCAGGACTTCTGGCCGGGAGTGCTGGTGCACGCGCGCTTCGACGGGAAGACGTATGCCATCCCGTACACGACCGACTCGCGCGGCGTCTACTACAACAAGGACCTGCTGGCCAAGGCCGGGCTGGACGCGACGCGCCCGCCCAGGACCTGGAACGAGATGCGGGACTGGGTAAGGCGTCTGACCGAACGAGACAGCGGTGGTGCGATCACGCAGCTGGGCTTCACGCCGCGCACGGGCCAATCCTTCCTGTGGACGTGGCAGCCGCTGGCCGGCGGCGCGCTGATCGACGAGTCCGGCGCCGTGCCGAAGATCCTCTACAACAGCCCGCAGGCCGTCAAAGCGCTGACGTACATGGTGGAGCTGGTCGACACCATCGGCGGCGTCGCGGCCGACGACACCTTCCTGAAGAGCTTCTCCGGATCGACCGGGGGCGCCTTCGCCGCCGGGAAGCTGGCGATGATCATCAATCTCAACAGCTACGTCGAAGACCTGAAGCGCAACGCGCCGGGCCTGCGCTTTGGAGTTGGTCCCGAGCCGATCGCCGACGACGGCGGCAAGCGCGCGACGTACTCCGGAGGCTGGCACCTTGGCATCCCCAACGGCGCCAAGTCGCCAGACCAGGCCTGGGAGCTGGTCATCTCGCTCACGAACGAGAAGTGGATGCTGGAGCGCAACAAGCGCGGCGGCAGCATGCCCCCGCGCAAGGCGCTGTCGAACGATCCCTTCTACCAGCAGGGCGAGCAGAAGTACTTTGCCGACGCCATGGCGTACGCCGTCGGGCGTCCGAAGGGGCCGTGGGGCGAGTCCCAGACCTACACGATTCCGAAGGCGCTCGACGACGCGTACAACAAGCGCCTCACCCCGAAGGAAGCGCTCGATCGGGCCACCGCAGAGCTGCAACGCGACGTGGACAAGTACTACGCCACCCGCAAGTAAGCGCGCACGACACCCACGGAGGAACACATGACACTCAGTCGTCGAACCTTGGTCGCTCGCACCGCCGCGCTGGCCGGCGCAGCGGGCGCAAGCGCCCTCGTGGCCGCGTGTGGCGCGGGCGGCGCGTCCGGCACGGCGGCGCCGCCCAAGCCGTCCAAGCTCGCCGGGAAGGTTGTCCTCCTGGCGCGCGGGAACGACGTCGAGCTGACCGGGCAGAAGGACGTCTACATCCCGGCTTTCAAGGAGGTCGCGCCGGAGGTCGAGGTGATCCACGAGATCGTCACCGGCGGCACCGGCCCCTACAACGAGAAGCTGATCACCATGTGGACCGGAGGCAGCCCGCCCGATGTGTGGGGCTTCGGCATGAACTACATGGCGTACTGGGCGCGCGGCATGGTGGCCGACCTCAACCCCCTCATCACGCGCGACAAATTCGACATCGACCGCTTCCTGCCCGGGCTGGCGGACAAGTTCAAGGTCAAGGGCAAGCAGCACGGTCTGCCGCAGCAGACCAGCTTCGGCACCCTGCTCTTTTACAACAAGAACCTCTTCGACCAGGTCGGCATCAAGCACCCGCCTGTCGATTGGGACGACAAGTCGTGGACCTTCGACGCCATGATGGACGCGGCGAAGAAGCTGACGAAGAACACCGGGACCGCGGAGGCCGTCTACGGCCTGTCCTACGCGCCCCAGCTCCCCACCCAGCTGGTGTGGCAGTTCGGCGGGGACGTCTTCCGGCCGGAGCACTACACCGACGGCATCGCCCAGTCGTCGCAGCTCGACAGCGCGCAGTCGCTCGCGGCGCACGAGTTCTTCCAGGACGCGCAGTGGCGCGACCACGTCAGCCAGCAGACCGGCAAGGATCCCAGCGTGGGCGACTTCACGAAGGGCCGTATCGGCATGGTCGTGCAGGGCGGCTACAACTTCTGGTCGTTCACGACGATCAAGGACTTCGCCTGGGCCGCCGCGGCGCTCCCCACCAAGGCGAGCAACAAGAACGTCAACTACAACGACTTCTGGGAGCTGGCGCGCGACTCCAAGAACCAGGACGCGGGCTGGGCGTTCCTGAAGCAGGTCACGTCACCCGAGGTGCAGAAGAAGTACAGCCAGCTCACCGGCACGCCGCCCACCACGAAGGCGGCGGTAGACAGCTGGTACGCGCGCTACGAGTCGATCATGCCCCGCGCGCAGCTGGAGAAGCTCACCCAGGGCGCCATCGCGCCGTCGCGCACGCAGGAGAGCCCCGACCACCTGCTGATCGACTGGAGCCGCTTCGACGAGTACTACAAGCGCGAGGTGCGCGACCCGATCAACAAGAACGAGGGCAAGCCACGCGAGATCATCACGCGCGCCAAGCCAGCCTACGACGCGCTGATGCTGGAGGTCTACAACGCCTGGAAGGGCAAGACGCCGAGCTAGATGCCCACGGAGAGAAGGGGACAGACCATGAACCGCGTCAGCCGCCGCACCATCGTTACCGCCGCCCTCGCCGGCGCGCCCCCTGCCCTCCTCGCCGCGTGCGGCGGGGGCACCTCACAGGCGCCGCAGGCCGACCTGAGCAAGAAGGAGACGAAGCTCACCTTCATGTTCTGGGCGCCGCGCGTCGAGACGTTCCAGAACTCAGCGAAGGGCTTCAACCAGAAGTTCCCCAAGATCCAGGTCGAGCTGCTCCAACAGCCAACCGACTTCCACCCCAAGCTGCAGGCCATGGTCGCGGCCGGCACGCCCCCCGAGACGTGGGCGCTGGAGCTGCAGAAGACGCAGTTCTACGCCAAGATGGGGGCAGCCCAGCCGCTCTCGTCCTACTACAAACGCGACAAAGAGGTGCGCCGCGAAGATCTCCCCGAGCTGAAGCAGAAGCAGATCTCCGACACCAAGGGCGAGATCTACGGCACCTCGCCCAACATGAGCGGCAACTTCATCCACTACAACATTGACCTGTTCAAGCAGGCCGGCCTGTCCGACCCCTACGACCTGTGGAAGCAGGACAAGTGGACGTGGGACGCCTTCGCCACCGCGGCCCGCCAGCACACCAAGCGTGACGGGTCGGGCAAGGCGACGCAGGTCGCCTCGACGCCCGGCGTCGTACGCCTGTGGATGAACAACAATGGCGCCGAAGAGTTCGACAACTTCGTCGCCCCCACCAAATGCCTCTACGACGCACCCGCGGCGATCGAGTCGCTCAGCTGGCAGGCCGACCAGCGGCTCAAGCAGCAGGTCTTCCTGCTCAGCGCCCAGAACGAG
>DASTZM010000793.1:0-3553 GCA_035764305.1 Chloroflexota bacterium
CCGGGGCGTCTACCGTGGGGCCATGACGCTCGCGTCGCGGCCGGTGGCCGCCGGCACGACCGCGCTGACGCACCGCGAGCGCTGGCGGCGCGCGCTCGCCTTCCAGCCGGTGGACCACGTGCCAGACGAGGAGTTCGGCTACTGGGACGACACGCTGCGCCGCTGGCACGAGGAGGGGCTGCCGCGCGAGATCGACACGAACGCCAAGGCGGACGTGTACTTTGGGTTCGCGCCGCGCCGCAACGTGCCGGTCAACGTGCACATGCTCCCTGGATTCCGCGAGCGCATCCTGGAAGAGACCGGCGAGCACGTCCTCAAGGTGGATGCCGACGGGGCGACGTGCCTGGTGAACCGCAGCGGCGCCTCGACGATCCCGCGCTTCCTCAGATACGCCATCGCCGGCCGCGCGGACTGGGAAGCCCTCAAGGCGCGCTTCGATCCGGCCGACCCGCGCCGCTATCCGGCCGACTGGGATCCGGTGCGCCGTGCGCTGGCCGCGAGCGAGGCGCCGGTGGGGGTCAACATCGGCAGCCTGTTCGGGAAGCCGCGCAACTGGATCGGCTTCGAGCAGATCGCGCTGCTGTGCTACGACGACCCCGGCCTGATCGAGGAGATCGTGGCGGCGCTGGCCGACTGCATCGTGGGGGTGCTCGAACGCACCTTCGCCGCGCTGGGGTCCGAGGTGCGCGTCGACTACGGCGCGGGATGGGAGGACATCTGCTTCAACAGCGGGCCGCTGATCTCGCCGGCGATGGCGCGGCGCTTCCTGCTGCCGCACTACCGGCGCATCGGCGAGGTGCTGCGCCGCCACGGCTGCGAAGTGGCCTACACCGACTGCGACGGCAACATCCTCGAGCTGATCCCCATCTGGCACGAGGCGGGCATCCACGGCATCTTCCCGATCGAGGTGCGCGCCGGATCTGATCCGGTGCTGATCCGCGAGCGGTGGGGGCGCGAGATCGTGATGCTGGGCGGCTTCGACAAGATGGCGTTCCTGGAGGGGCGCGAGGGGCTGCGGCGCGAGATGGCGCGCATCGCGCCGTACGTGCGGGAGGGCGGCTGGATCCCGCACGTCGACCACCGCGTCCCGGCGGACGTCTCGCTCGCGGACTATCGCTACTACCTGGCGCTGAAGCGCGACA
The DNA here is from genome assembly GCA_035764305.1 of Chloroflexota bacterium. GTDB lineage: Bacteria > Chloroflexota > UBA11872 > UBA12225 > UBA12225 > DASTZM01. Next base: position 1,143 of record DASTZM010000793.1, read on the forward strand.
CGTTCGGTATCCCCGAACCGGCGCCGTACGAGGAGCGCCGCCCGCCACCGATCGCGCGCGGTGCCGGGGCCGGCGGGTCCTAGAGCCCTCGTGCCGTGTGTTGCTAGAGGGGCTGCGTCGACCGCGAAGTAGTCGGGAAGGGAGGACGCCAGCGCGGCGCACGCGCTTCGGTCGCCTCCCGAGGTGATGACTCTGATGGCCACGTCTCGGTGGACCGGTGTCGCGAGCGGCATGCGCGTCGCGTACAGGTTGGACCCAGGGGCAGCAGGCCGCATCGGGCAAAACCCGCCCGCCGCGGACTCGTCGCGGGCGTCCTGCGCGCCGCCCGGCCGGGGCCCGGATGGAGATACTCTACTCGCCGCGGCACGCGGGGCGGCATCGCCGTGCGCCGGTCCCGCGTCGTGGGAAGGAGAAACCGGTCGTGCGGATCGCCGAAGTGATGGCCATGCGGCTGACGCCGCCCCCGGAGAGCGAGGCGGCGCGGGTGCGCCGCGAACGCGTGACGCGCCGCCCCGGCTGGAACAAGCAGCAGTCGATCGACAACCCGGCACGCCGGTACGCCTTCGCCCGGCGCCAGTCCACCTGGAGCGGGCCGCGGCCGGCGGCGTGGGAGACGGTGGCGTGCAGGGTCACGGCGGAGGACGGCACGTGGGGGCTGGGCCTCACCTCCTACGGGCGGCCCGTGGCGGCGATCGTCGACGACCAGCTGGCGCCGCTGCTCACCGGCCAGCCCGCGCTCGCCACCGAGCGGCTGTGGGACATGATGGTTCGCTCGGCCAAGGCGTACGGCACGACCGGGCTGACGAGCTACGCCATCAGCGCGGTGGACCTGGCGCTATGGGACCTCAAGGGCAAGCTGCTCCAGCGGCCGGTGTACGAGCTGCTGGGCGGGCCGGCACACGACGAGCTGTTCTGCTACGCGACGGGGAATGACACCGACTGGTACGTGGAGCTGGGCTTCAAGGCAAACAAGCTGGCGCACCTGTGGGGGTTGACCGAAGGGCTCGAGGGTTTGGAGGCGACCGAGCGGCAGATCGCCGAGGCGCGCGAGGTGCTGGGGCCGCGCCGCGAGCTGATGCTCGACTGCTGGCAATCGTTTGACGTCGACTACACGGTGCGCCTGGCGGAGCGGCTGCGCCCGTACCGCATGCGGTGGATCGAGGAGTGCCTGCCGGCGGAGGACCTGGACGCGCACGTCGAGCTGCGCCAGCGCCTGCCGTGGATGACGCTGACGGCGGGCGAGCACTGGTACGCGACGCAGACCTTCGAGTTCGCGTGCCGCCACCGGGTGGTGGACATCCTGCAGCCGGACATCCACTGGTGCGGCGGCGTCACGGGGTGCGTAAGGATCGCGCACCTGGCCGAGGCGGCGGGCCTGAGCGTGATGCTGCACGCGGGCGCGAACACGGCCTATGGGCAGCACTTCAGCTACGCCATGCCGGCGGTCCCGTGGACCGAGATGTTCATGGCGTCTGACCCCGGCGTCCCGCTGGACGAGGCGACGGCGGCACCGCGGGGCTACATGAACCTGCCGGGGACGCCGGTCCCGGTGAACGGGGGACTCCGTCCCTCCGATGCTCCGGGGTTCGGGCTGGAGGTGCCTGAGGAGTGGCTCACCCCGTTCTTCGGCTGACGCCGAGGGCAGCATCCGAATCAGGGGAAACCCTGATGGCCGGGTGCGGGTTGCGCCCCAGACTACGCCGCACAGGAGGCGCCAGACATGGTGACGGCGATTCGGAACGTGAAGGCGGTGCGGGACGCGCTGCACGGCGGCCAGCTGAGCGTGACCGACCCGGCCACGGGCTACCACCGGCAGATGTACGCGCGCTGCACGCAGGGGCACGCCGCGGCGGTGTACCGGGTGGAGAAGCATGGTGAGGAGATCACCGAGATAACCATGCGCTGCCCGCTGTGCGGCGAACAGTTCGTCGCGCCGGCCGAGCGCATCATCCTGCGCTAGCAAGTTGTAGCCGGGCGGTGGAGCACATGCGGTGACGACGGTGTCACCCGGGTTGGAGGCGGCGCCGGCAGCGAAGCCGGCGACGCCATCGCCCCCGCAGCCGCCGCGCGCGCGGCCCTCGCCGTTCGTGCGCTGGCTGCTGCGCGTGCCGCCCGCGCTTTACCGGTTGGGCCTGGCGCGCCAGGCCGGAAAGCGGTTCCTGCTGCTGACGACGTCGGGGCGAAAGACGGGCCGGCGCTACACGTGCGCGCTGAGCTACGTGCGCACCGCGGCGGCGATTTACGTCTTTGCCGGCTGGGGGCCGCGCTCGGACTGGTACCGCAACGCGCTCGCCGACCCGGACGTGTCGGTACAGCTGGGCACGGACCTCTGGCAGGCGATGGCGCACCCGATCGATGATCCCGACGAGCGCGCGCGGCTGCTGCGCCGCATGGCGGAAGGGGCAGACGCG
>DASTZM010000794.1:0-2201 GCA_035764305.1 Chloroflexota bacterium
ACGCCGCAGGGCGAGCTGCTGGTGGTGCGCGAGGACGTCGGCCGGCACAACGCGGTCGACAAGGTCGTCGGTGCGATGGCGCGCGAGCGCGAGCTGCCGTTCAGCGCAACGGTCCTCGTCGTCAGCGCCCGGGCGAGCTTCGAGATCGTCCAGAAGGCGAGCGTCGCCGGCATCCCCGTGGTGGTCGCGGTGGGGGCTGCCAGCTCGCTGGCGGTCGACCTCGCGACGCAGGCCGGCATCACGCTCGTCGCCTTCGCCAGGCCCCCGCACCTGTCCGTCTACAGCCGGCCCGATCGGCTGCTCGGCGGCGCGTAGCGGAAGGTACCCGTCAGTAGCCTTCACGCGATTGGGTGAGCGGCGCCGATCGGGTGAAAGATGGGTGGAAGCGCGCTCTCTCCCGTGCGCGACCCGTCATCGGCGAAAGGACGAGCGCGTGGCCTCCCGCGAAGACGTCGGCCCCATCCTCAACGGCATCCCGACGCACCTGCCGGACATCGACCCCGCCGAGACCCAGGAGTGGCTCGACAGCCTCGACGCGGTCATCGACGGTCCCGGCCGGATGCGTGCCCGCTACCTCATGCTGCGCATGCTCGAGCGCGCCCGCGCCGAGCAGGTGGGGGTCCCGTCGCTGACGACGACCGACTACGTCAACACGATCAGCCCCGAGCAGGAGCCCTGGTTCCCCGGCGACGAGGAGGCCGAGCGCCGCTTCCGCGCCTACCTGCGCTGGAACGCCGCGATGATCGTGCACCGCGCCCAGAAGCCGGGCATCGGCGTGGGCGGGCACATCTCGACCTACGCCTCGGCGGCCACGCTCTACGAGGTCGGCTTCCAACACTTCTTCCGCGGCAAGGACCACCCCGGCGGCGGCGACCAGGTCTTCTTCCAGGGCCACGCCTCCCCCGGCATGTACGCCCGCGCCTTCCTCGAGGGCCGCCTGTCCGAGGACCGTCTCGACGGCTTCCGCCAGGAGAAGTCACACGTGGTCGACGGGTCGCCGCTGGCGCTGCCGTCCTACCCGCACCCGCGCCTCATGTCGGACTTCTGGGAGTTCCCGACGGTGTCGATGGGCATCGGCCCGATGAACGCGATCTACCAGGCGCAGTTCAACAAGTACCTCCACAACCGCGGCATCAAGGACACCAGCGACCAGCACGTGTGGGCGTTCCTCGGTGACGGCGAGATGGACGAGCCCGAGTCGCGCGGCCTGCTGCAGCTCGCGGCCGGCGAGGAGCTCGACAACCTCACCTTCGTCGTCAACTGCAACCTGCAGCGGCTCGACGGCCCGGTGCGCGGCAACGGCAAGATCATCCAGGAGCTCGAGGCGTTCTTCCGCGGCGCCGGCTGGAACGTCATCAAGGTCGTCTGGGGCCGCGGCTGGGACCCGCTGCTCGCCGCCGACGGCGACGGCGCCCTGGTGCACCTGATGAACTCGACGAGCGACGGCGACTACCAGACCTTCCGCGCCAACGACGGCAAGCACGTGCGCGAGAAGTTCTTCGACCGCGACCCCCGCACCCGCAAGATGGTCGCGGACTGGTCCGACGACGACATCTGGTGGAAGCTCAAGCGCGGTGGCCACGACTACCGCAAGGTGTACGCCGCCTACCGCGCCGCTGTGGGCCACACCGGCCAGCCGACCGTCATCCTCGCGAAGACGATCAAGGGCTACGGCCTGGGCACCACGTTCGCCGCGCGCAACGCGACCCACCAGATGAAGAAGTTCACCCTCGAGGACCTCAAGTACTTCCGCGACAGCCTCCAGCTGCCGATCAGCGACGCGGTGCTCGAGCGCGACCCGTACAACGCGCCCTACTACAACCCGGGCCCGCACGACGACGCGATCGCGTACGCCCTCGAGCGCCGTCAGAAGCTGGGTGGCGGTGTGCCGCAACGGCGCACGAAGCACGCCCCGGTGCACCTTCCCGACGACTCGGCCTACGCCCAGGTCAAGAAGGGCTCGGGCAAGCAGCAGGTCGCCACGACCATGGCGTTCGTGCGCCTGCTCAAGGACCTGATGCGTGACAAGGAGTTCGGCCAGCGGATCGTGCCGATCATCCCCGACGAGGCGCGCACCTTCGGGATGGACAGCTTCTTCTCGACGATCAAGATCTACAACCCGCACGGCCAGAACTACACGCCGGTCGACGCCGACCTGATGCTGGCCTACCGCGAGGCCAAGGACGGCCAGATCCTGCACC
>DASTZM010000795.1:0-4383 GCA_035764305.1 Chloroflexota bacterium
TCGCCGAAGCCCTGGCGCCGCGCGATCTGGTCGATCAGGGTCTGCACGGCGGCGGCGTTGCCCCAGTTCAGCTCCAGCCCGCCGGTGTCCTCCTTCGTGATGAGACCCCGCTCGTAGCACTCCTGCGCCCATGCGACGCACATGCCGGTGGAGATGCTGTCCAGCACGTACTCGTTGCACTGCGTGCTGTAGCGCGCGATCTTCTTGAGGTCGCCGACGCCGGTGAGCGAGCCGGTGGCAGCGATCGTCTCGTACTCCATCCCGCCGTGCTTGGGCTCCACCCCCTCATCGGGGACCGAGACCTCGCGCTTGCACGCCACCAGGCAGGCGAAGCACGTGCCGCGGTTGACCAGGATGGTGTCGGCCATCGTCTGGCCGGAGAGCTCGCGGAACTGCTCGAACGTGCCCTGCGTGAAGTTGCGCGTCGGCAAGATCCCGTCCGCCTGGAGCGACGGGATGCCGCCCGGCGTGCCGAGCTGGTGCATCCGGTCGTTCTGCTTGTCGTAGTGCTCTCGGAACCAGTCGAGCACGCCCTTGGCGGCCTGGCGGTCGTCGGGGCGCGGCGGCGCGGTGCCGCGCACCACCACCGCCTTCAGCTTCTTGGCGCCCATCACCGCGCCGAGCCCCGCGCGGCCGTGGAAGTGGCGGCACTGATTGACGATGGCGGCGTAGCGCACCAGGTTCTCGCCCGCCATGCCGCACTGGAGCACCCGGATGCGGGTATCGTCCAGATCGCGCTCGAGCGCGTCCTGGACGTGGGTCGCGCGCCTGCCCCAGTAGGCCGCGGCGTCGCGGATCTCGACCGCGCCATCCTTTATATAGAGGTAGACGGGCCGCGCGGCGGCGCCGGTGACGATCAGCCCGTCGAACCCCGCGGCCTTCAGCTCGGGCCCCCAGTAGCCGCCGGCCTCCGCCTCGCCGTAGCCCCCGGAGAGGGGGGACTTCGCCGCCGCCGTGTAGCGGTTGGCGCCCGAGAGCGAGGTGCCGTTGATGACGCTGGTCATGAACACCAGCACGTTCTGCGGTCCCAGCGGATCGACGCCGGGCGGCAGGTCGCGCAGCAGGAAATAGCTGGCCAGCGCGCCGCCGCCCAGGTAGCGACGGTAGATCGTCTCGGGCACCTCCTCGACGGCGTGCTGGCCGGTGGTGAGATCGACCCGCAGGACCTTCCCGTGATAGGCAGCCGGCATCGGCGTGCTCCTTACTTCAGGCGCTACTTCTCCCTAGGCCGCCGTCCAGCCGGCGTCGGCGGGGATGATGGCGCCGTTGATCATGCGCGACTCGTCCGACGCGAGGAACAGCGCCAGTGAGGCGATGTCGGTCGGCTCGAGGAAGGCCGGGATGAGCGCGCCGTACGCGCCGGCACGGGCGGCCCCGGCGGGGTCGAGCTTGTCCTGGGGCATCGACTCGGCGATGTTCGTCTTCGTGCCGCCAGGGCAGATGGCGTTGCAACGGATGCCCTTCTGGGCGTAGACCCACGCGGTGTTCCTCGTGAGCCCCACCAGCCCGTGCTTGGAGGTGGTGTAGGCGGCGCCCGCTGCGCCGCCCTCGATGCCCGCGGTCGACGCGACGTTGATGATCGATCCGCTGCCCCGCTCGACCATGTGGCGCACCGCGCGGCGGCTGGTGAACATCGGGCCCTCGAGGTTGATCGAGATCACGCGCTTCCAGATATCGTCGGTCAACTCGCCGACGCCCTGCATGTAGTCCATCACGCCGGCGTTGTTCACCAGCACGTCGAGGTGCCCGTAGACCTTGATCGCCGTGTCGACCAGCCCCTCGGCCGTGTCCTTGTCGGCGATGTTGCCCGGGACGCCGGTGACGGCCCCGTCCTTGGCCAGGATCTCGGCGACGACGTCGTTCAGACGCTGCTCATTCCAGTCGGCCGCCACGACCGCGGCGCCCTCGGCCGCGAACAGCTTGGCGATGGCGCGGCCCATTCCGGAGCCGGCGCCGGTCACAACCACTACCTTGTCCTGCAGTCTCATAGTTATCTCCCTATGCGGGTGAGCCGGTCCCGCCTCAAGGGCGGCGTGGAGGCAGCAGCGTGCGCTCGTCGCCGCTCACGCCCAAGTGTCCCGCCGGGGCGCGGGCGAAGCATCGGTGGAAAACCCCGATGCGGCCGGCGCGCCGTCAGGCCGGCTGGCGCGCCACCGACCGCTGGCGCAGAGTCACGCCCAGCGCCGGGATGCGGTAGATCGAGAACACCTCCACGCTGATCAGAAAGCCGGCGAAGATCAGGACGACGCCGAGCAGCTCTCCCAGGAAAAAGGTCTGGGTCAGGCCAAACCGGCTCAGCCCGCTGGTCAGGCTGGGTACGAACGCGCCCACCGCAATGAAGACGTTCGAGACCGCGCGGTGGGGGTAGGTGCGCGTGCGCCAGAAATGCAGCGCGCTGTAGACGGCGCCGATGGCCAGCGAGAAGGCGCCCGCGATGTTGAATAGCGGCGTCATGATCCGGACCTCCGCCGGGAAGCCGCGGCCGGTCACGATCTCGTCGGCGCCAGCGGGCAGCGCCGCGGGATCGACCGGCGCGCCCAGCACGCGCCACGCCGCCAGCAGCGTGCCCGCGACGGTGACGGCGCAGAAGGCGTGCCCGAACGCGGCCGGCGCCCGGCGGCGCGTCGCGCCGACGATCACCGCGGCCGCCAGCCCGAGCGCCGCGACGTCCCAGTGCCGCGCCGCCGCCGCCGGCACGACCGCCACCACCAGCGCCCCAATCGCCCACCACGCGAACGGGGTGCGCGCCAGCAGGTAGATCGTCCCGAGACCGAGGTACGCAGCCACGCCGATGGCGCCGATCAGGTACCACCCGCGGTACAGCGCGACGTTCCAGCCGAACGCGCCGCCCAGGAACTCGGTGCCCGCGCTGAGCGCGTACCACAGCAGCCCGACACTCCAGACCAGCTGGTACGGCTTGCGCCGCAGCAGGAACTGGTCGAACACCAGCCCGCAGAACAGGAAGCTAAGCAGGCTCGACGCGAGCGGGAGCAAGACGTTTGCGTGCACAGCGCCAGGCTAGGCGCACCGGACCTCGGCTCGCATCGGGCAAAACCCGGACCCGCCAGGCGCCCAGCCAGAACCGCGCTATGGCGCGGTCGCCATCGCCTCCGCGCGTGCCACCCCAGCGCCCGCCGTGCCGGCGGTGTCCTCGCTCTTCGCGTGCCGTCTCAACGCCGCGGGGCGTGCGAAGAGAATGGGCACGTGCGTCTGGCGCAGCGTGTCGCTGGCGACGCTGCCCAGCAGCAGGCGCGAGACGCCCCCCCGGCCGTGGGTCGCCATGGCGATCAGGTCGGCTCCGAGCTCGCGTGCGGCCTCGGCGATGGACGCGCCCGGCCGGCCCAGCCTGACGTGGATGTCCATGCGAGGCACGAGCGCGTCGAGCGCCGCGGCCCGCCGCTCGAGGTAGACGCGCGCGCGCCCCTGCTCGACCTCAGGGTCAAAGAACATCTCCCGCGCCGCGTCGCCGTAGTACGCCGCCGGCGAGGTATCCACGACTCGCACGAGGGTCACAGCCGCTCCCGGCCCCCGCTGCAGCGTCGCCAGGAGGTCGCGTACCGGAGAGAGGATCACCTCCGAGAAGCCGGAGCCGTCCAGCGGTACGACGATCCGAATGGGCCGCCCACGGTCCCACATGTGGTCACAGCGTGCCGGAACGACCAGCACCGGAACGGGGGAACGGCGCAGCACGCGGTCGGCGACGCTGCCAAACAGCGTCCGGCCGGGCCCGGTGCGACCGTGACTCGCCATGACCACCGCGTCCGCCCGGCGGATCCCGATCTCCTGAAGAATGGCTTCGTCCGGCGCGCCAAAGTACACGCCCGTCTCGACCCGCGGCGCGCCCGACGCCGCACGGCTGATCGCCTCGAGGTACCGCTCGGCGTCGTCGAGCATCGCCACCTGACCACGGATCGGGTCGACCAGCGGCGCGGTGTGCGGTGACACGGCGCGGATCAGCACCAGCGTGCCGCCGCTGGCCCCGGCCAGCACCTCGGCGAACGGCAACGCGAGCTCCGAAAACGGCGAGCCGTCGAGCGGCGTGAGGATGGTGCGATACACAGGCGGATCTCCTTCGGTTCCTTGGGCTGCTTGCACTGGCTGCGTGCGCTGACCGCACCCCCATTGACCCACCGCAGGGTTGCGGACCGCGTTACCGGCCGTCAACGCCGCGTCATCGCGGGAACCCGGACCGGTTACGCGCCATCCACCGCGCGCAACCGCGCGAGTGACTCGGGGGGCGCACGCTGGTCGGGAAGGAGGTACCTGCATGAACGCGACACGGAGAACGCCAACGCCATCGGCAGAGACGCCAGTGGTGCTGATCGCAGAGCGAGACACGGGACTGGCCGACTCGCTGGCGAGCGAGTTCTCGAACGCGGGATA
>DASTZM010000796.1:0-3966 GCA_035764305.1 Chloroflexota bacterium
ACCGGCAGAACGGACACGGCTGCCGTTTCAGCGTCCCACCGCAGCGCCGCGCGGTCGAAACGCTGCAACGTGCCGGTGGCGTCGGAGGCCGGCGGACCGGCCGGGAGGCCGAAGCGGAGCAGCGCGGCGGGGAGCCCCGACTCGGCAGTCGGGTGGATCGCGGAGAAGTAGGCGTCGCGCAGCGGCTCGTGCGTCAACCAGCCGATGCGGGCGAGGTGAGTATGGTCGGGGCCGGCCGCCATGGCGGGGACGCCGTTGGAGACGAGCCACTCATCGCGGCCGGCGGCCCACATGAGGTCGAGTGTCTCGGCGACTTCCGCAAGCGGCAGGCCGGGGCGCCAGCGCAACACACCAAACTCAAACGCCTGGTACGTATGCGCGTCGGGCAGCAAGAAGGGCCGCGAGACGGGCACTCCGAGCGCCGAGGCGCCGCCGAGAAGCGTGTAGCTGGTCCACCAGGGGGCGCCGCCGGTCTCGTCGACGACGGCGTAGCCGAGGAGGCCGAGCGCATCGTCGCCGCCGACGAAGAACTTGCCGGCGGGAAGATCGATCCAGTGCGGCGCGACGGGTGTCTCGGCGGCTTCTTGCGCGTGGACGGGTGTGGTCAGAGCGGGCACGCAGGAGAGTGCGACAGCGAGCGCGAGCAGCAGGGCGGCCGGTGCCTTGACCGTCGAGTGCCGGCCGAAGTGCCGCTGGTCGTGGCTCACGCGCGCCTAGAGTAGCCCTTGTCGGGGCGCTCTTTCCATTGCAGGGGGGCGGGCCCTCGATGGGGTCATTGGCGGGACGGCTTGGAGGAGCACGTGTGGGTAGCGGGGGAGCGTTTGAGCTTGCGAATCCGGTTGTGAAGGTGCGGGGCAGCGCGAGGCGAGCCGTGTGTGCGGCTGGTGGGGTTTTGCGCGGGGGGGGGTGTGCTAGGCGGGCAGGCGGCGCGCCGACCGAGCCCGCACAGCGAACGCGCCCGCCAAGCCCAGCGCGAGCAGCGCGCCCCCGGTTCCCACCGCTCCCCGGTTGACCGGTGGCACGCCAGCTCCCCCCGTGCGCGGCAGGCCGGTCGGAAGCGTTGGCAGCGTCGCCGGCGACGAGAATGGCTGGGTGGCGTCGACCACGAACAGGACGAGCCCGGACAGGTTGGCCGCGCCGGTGCTCGACACCTGCAGCGGGGTGCCGCCCGCGGGCCCAGCGCTCGTGCCGCCGGCCGGGATGCGGAGGACGCCGGCGGCGCTCCGGATGCTCAGCTCGCCGGTGACCACGTAGAACGCCTCCGTCCCGGGGTGGGTGTGCACCGGCGTCTCACTGCCCCGCGGCCCGGACGGCTGGTTGATGCGCAGCAGATACTCGGGCGCCTGCACCGGCGGCAGCGGTCCGATCTCGGCGACCCTGGTGCCGCCGGGCGACGCGCCGCCCCGGGGGCCTAAGGTCAGCAGCCAGTTGCGCCCGGCTGACTCGGCGGCCAGCCCGTAGGTCCCTGCCGCGGCCTGCGCCGCCGCAAGCGTGGGGTAGGTCTCGACTCGCCAGAAGAGGGGGCCCGCCGGCAGCTGGGCGACGCGCTTCTCGGTGAGCGTCGAGATGACCAGCGCTTCCTGGGCCTGCGCCCCGGGCGCGAGGAGCAGGCCGAAGGCCAGCGCGGCCGCCGCCGCTGCTCCAAGCCGCCAGACGATGCGGCGCACAACACTCTGGGTTTCCATAGAAGAGGTCGACGGCATGGTGCTCCCTTTCGTCGTGCGTCTGGTGACACGTCGGAATTGGTCAGCGGGCGCCGCCGACGATAGCACCTTGTCAACACGATTACAAGGCCGCGACGTACCGCGGTCGTGGCCCAGTCAGGCGGCGTGCCTGTGGCGCGGCGCTGCCAGCGCCGCGAGCAGCTCGTCGACCTCGACGTGCTTGCCAACGCAGTGGGCCTCGCCCTTTAGCGCAACGCTGACCACGTTCTGGATGGCGGGACGTGGCGCGGAACCACCGGCGCGACCGGTGCGCGTGCGTCCCCGGCCCCGCTGGGGACGCGATCTTAATAGGCTCTTAACCGGCCGGTGCGCTCCGCGCCTGGCACGCCCGCCGGGCCGGCTGTAGGATGGCCGCACCTGGAGCCGACAAGCCGCGCTCACGGCAGGTGGCATCGCGTCGCCTCGGAGTGCGGCGGCGACTTCCAGGGGGAGCGCAGATGCGGGACACGCGGCACGGGCGCGAGCGCCCCACGCACAGGCGCCGTCGCACAGGCGCCGTCGTAGCAGCTGCTGGCGCACTGGTCATGTGGCTCGTGCCCATGGCCGGGCCGCCCGTGATCGAGGCGGCCGATCCGGTGGTGACGTGCATCCCGCCAACCGTCGCGGTGGGGCCCGCTCCCGCGCCGCCGCGCAACCCCCTGGCGTGCACCCCCACCGCCGTGTCGGTCCAACCCACGCCGACGTCTAGCTCGGTGCAGCCCACGCCGACTTCCAAGTCAGTCCAACCCACGCCAACATCCAGGTCAGTCCAACCGACGCCGACGTCTAGGTCGATCCAACCCACGCCGACCTCGGTGTCGGTCCAGCCCACTCCAACTGTCGTGCCCGTGCAGCCCACGCCCACGATTTCTCTGCCCTGACGGCGATTCACATTCGGGCACTTCCCCGGCCGCACGGAGCGCGACTGACATGAACGGCATCCACGACCTGGGCGGCATGCACGGCTTCGGCCCCGTGGAGCGCGACGGCGCGGAGCCCGTCTTCGGCGAACCGTGGCAGGGACGCGTCTTCGCCATGGCGCTGCTCGCCCCGTTCGGCGTCCGGCGGCTGATCGAGACGCTTCCCCCCGCGCAGTACCTGGCTTCCGCCTACTACGAGCGCTGGCTCGCCGCGCTCGAGGACGGTCTGCTGGCGAGCGGGGCCTTCACGCCCGAGGAGGTCGACGCCAGGGCCGCCTCCTTCGCGGAGCGCCCGGCGGCGCCTGTCCCGCGGCGCGAGGACTCAGCCGCCGCCGCCGAGACGGTGGCCGAGCTGCGCCAGCACGTGCCGCTGCACGAGGAGGTGGGGGTGCGCCCCCGCTTCGGGATCGGCGACGCGGTGCGGGCACGCAATCTCCACCCCCGGGGCACACGCGGCTCCCGCGCTACGCACGCGGCCGGGTGGGCACGATCGTCCGTTTCCACGGCGTCCACAGCTTCCCCGACGCCGCCCGGTACGGCGCGCCCGAGGGACCGCAGCCCGTGTACGGCGTGCGCTTCGCGGCGCGCGAGCTATGGGGCGAGGACGGCCACGCGCGCGACGCCGTGCACGTCGACCTGTGGGAGAGTCACCTTGAGCCCGCCTAAGGCGCTGGCCACGAGCGGGTCCGTCGAGCCCGAGCCGCCGCTCCGGCCGGCCCGCGGCGCCCGGGTGGTGGCCCGCGCCTGGGTCGACCCGGCGTACCTCCAGCGCTCCACCGCCGTGTCGGGCCTCCTCGATCGTGACCGCGATGTCTGCGCGCCGCTCGGCTAGGCGGCCCGCCGCCGTTCCTGTGGTGGGACCAGCGGTTCCAGCTCCGCGAGCACCCGGGCGGTCTCGCGCCTGACCCGCCTCGCGGCCGCGGCCACCCTGGCGCGGCGCGCCGGCTCCGCGTCCCGGACTGGCCCGCAGGCGTCGAGGGCCCCGCACAGGTCACGGGTCCGGGCTACCAGCGTCTCGAGCGCGCGCACGAGCGGCTCGACGCGCGGGGCCTCGGTTCGGGCGGGAGCGGCGGTGGCGGTAGAGGCACCTGCCGCGCTTCGCATGGGGACTGGGAACGCTCCTCGCCGCCAGCATAGCCCGTGCCGCTTACAGCGCACTTACACCGACCCCCTCCGGTGGAACGTCGCGGCGGGAGGAGGGTGACAGGTACGTTAACGCCGCACGTCTCCGTGCGGGACCGCCGCGGGACCGCGGCGGGACCTCTGTCCGACGACAAGCGGCGTGCTCCGCCACGGGGTGCGCACGTGCACGTGTTGGCGTTTAGGAGCGGCGTGTGGCGCGG
>DASTZM010000797.1:0-4286 GCA_035764305.1 Chloroflexota bacterium
CGCTCGGACATGTGCGCCAGCGGCGACTACACCGAGCGCGGCATCCGCGCCGCCGACGGTTTCCAGACCGAGCTGGTCGTCGACACCGAGCAGTACCTCGTCCCCGTCCCGTCTCAGATGGCCGAGTACGCCGTGCTGACCGAGCCGATGTCGGTCGCGGCGAAGGCCCTCGACGAGGCCGCGAAGATCCAGTCGGCGCGGCTGCCCGGCGCGTCATCACCCGAGGAGTGGCTGCGCGGCAAGCGCGCGCTGGTCGCCGGGCTCGGCCCCATCGGCTTGCTCGCCGCGTTCGCGCTCAAGCTCCGCGGCGCCGACGTGATCGGTCTCGACGTCGTCGACGAGACCGCCGCGCGCCCGGCACTCCTCAAGCGCATCGGCGGGCGCTACGTCGACGGTCGCGCCGTAAAGACCGGCGCGCTCGACGACCGCCTCGGCCAGGTCGACCTCATCCTGGAGGCGACCGGCGTCGCCAGCCTCGAGTTCGAGCTGATCGACGCGCTGGGGATCAATGGCATCTACGTGCTGACCGGCATCCCCGGTGGCGACCGGCCGATCAACCTCGACGGCGCCGGCCTGATCCGCCAGCTCGTGCTGATGAACCAGGTGATCGTCGGCAGCGTCAACGCCAACCGCGCCCACTTCGAGACCGCCGTCGCCGACCTGGCGCGCGCCGAGGAGACGTGGAAGGGCGCCGTGCGCTCGGTCATCACGCACCGCGTCTCCGCCGAAGAGTTCGCCAGCGTGATCTACAAGCGCGTCCCGGACGAGATCAAGAGCGTCATCAGGTGGGCTGCGCCGGCCTAGCTGCCTAGTGGGATCCCGGCAGCCAGGAGTACATGTAGCCGGGATCCTCCAGCGCCACGGCCTGCGTGCTCACGCGGAAGGGGCGGAATGTGTCCAGCATCACCGCCAGCTCCTCCGTGCGGTCCTTCCCCAGGCTGCCCTCGACGGCGCCTGGGTGCGGCCCGTGCGGGATGCCGCTGGGGTGCAGCGTGAGTGACGCGATCTCCACGCCGCGCCGGCTCATGAAGTTGCCGTGCACGTAGTAGATCACCTCGTCGCTGTCGACGTTCGAGTGGTTGTACGGCACCGGGATCGCCTCGGGGTGATAGTCGTACATCCGCGGGACGAAAGAGCAGATCACGAACCCCGGCCCCGCGAACGTCTGGTGCACCGGCGGCGGCTGGTGGACGCGCCCCGTGATCGGCTCGAAGTCGGCGATGTTGAACGCCCACGGGTAGAGGTAGCCGTCCCACCCCACCACGTCCAGCGGGTGGTGGTCGAACACGTATCCCGTGATGCGGTTGTGCGACCGCACGCGCACCTCGAACTCCCCCCGCTCGTCGTGCGGCTCGAGTGAGTCGGGCGGGCAGATGTCGCGCTCGCAGTAGGGCGAGTGCTCCAACAGCTGGCCGTGCTCGTTGCGGTAGCGCCGCGGCGTCTCGATCGGCCCCATCGACTCGATCGCAAGCATGCGGTGCGCCACCCCCTCGTCCTGCACCAGGCGCCACGTCGTGCCGATCGGGATGACAAGGTAGTCGCCCGGTCCGTAGCGCAGCGTGCCGTAGCTCGTCTCCAGCCGTCCGCTCCCCTCGTGGACGAACAGCACCTCGTCCCCCTCGCCGTTGCGGTAGTAGTAGTCCATCGGCTCGGCGGGCCGCACGACCGACATGGTCACGTCCTGGTTCCCGAACAGCGGTACGCGCCCGGTGAGCGCGTCACCCGCGGGCTCCTTGGCCAGCGTCTTGACCAAGCGGTGACGCACCGGGCCGGCGGGCTCCCACTCGCGGCACAGCTCGCCGTGGTCCTTTACCTCGCGCACGGCGGTGGGGGGATTGGCGTGGTACAGGATCGACTGGATGCCGGAGAAGCCCTTGACCCCCATCACCTGCTCGCGGTACAGGCCGCCGTCGGGCTTGCGGAACTGCGTGTGGCGCTTGTGCGGGACCTCGCCGAGACGAACGTAGAACGGCATCAGTACCTCCCGATGGTGTTGCGTAACACGCCGAGGCGCTCCACTTCCAGCTCGACCGTCTGGCCGGGCTCGAGCCAGGGGAGTCCCAGCTCGAGCAGGCAGCCGGTGCCGACGGTGCCCGAGCCGATCACTTCGTCAGGGTAGAGCGTGCAGTCGCGGCTGGCATGGGAGATCATCTGGGCGAAGGTCCAGTAGAGGTCCTTGAGGGTGCCGCGCGAGATCTCGCCGCCGTCGATGCGGGCGATCATCCCCAGGTCGTAGCGCGTGCCGTTCGCCGTGCGCTCAGCGCGATCGGCCAGCTCGTCCGGGGTGGTCAGGGCGGGGCCGAGCGACGTGGCGAAGTCTTTGCCCTTCGCGGGGCCGAGGCCGACCTTCATCTCTTCGCGCTGGAGGTCGCGCGCCGACCAGTCGTTCATGATCGTGAAGCCGGCGATGTGCTCGTCGGCCAGGTGGACCGGGATGTCGCGCCCCTCCTTCCCAATCACTACCGCCACCTCCAGCTCGAAGTCCAGCTCCTCGGTCGCCCATGGGTACGGGACCACGTCCCCGTCGCTGTAGATCGGGTTGGGGTTACTGAAGTAGAAGACCGGGATCTCGTACCACTCCGGGATCATCTCCAGCCCGCGCCGGGCGCGCGCGTTCTTCACGTGCGCCTCGAAGGCGTAGAAGTCCCGAATAGTCCTCGGTCTTGGTACTGCGAGTCTCAACGGCGGAGCGGTGGGGCGGACCGGGAGCTCAAAGATTGCCTCTCGCTGCTTGTTCCAGCTCCAGCGCCTCGAAGAGGGCCTTGAAGTTCCCCAAACCAAAGCCCCGCGCGCCGCGCCGCTGGATGATCTCGTAGAAGACGGTGGGGCGGTCCTGCACCGGCTTCGTGAAGATCTGCAGCAGGTACCCCTCGTCGTCGCGGTCCACCAGGATGCCCAGCTCCTGGATGTCCTCGAAGCGCTCCTTGATCTCCCCCACACACTCGCGCAGCTCGACGTAGTACGTCTCCGGCACGCGCAGGAAGCGCACGCCGTTGTCGCGCAGCCGGCGGACGGTGCCCACGATGTCCCCCGTGATCAGAGCCAGGTGCTGCACCCCCGGCCCGCCGTTGAACTCCAGGAATTCGTCGATCTGGCTCTTCTTCTTGCCCGGCGCGGGCTCGTTGATCGGGAACTTCACGCGCCCCGTCCCGTTCTGCATCACCTTGGACATAAGGGCCGTGTACTCGGTGCTCACCTGCTCGTCGGTGAAATGCACCAGCTGCTTGAAGCCCATCACGTCGCGGTAGAAGCGCGCCCACTCGTTCATCCCACCCAGCGGCACGTTGCCCACGATGTGGTCGATGGCGGCCAGCCCGGCGGGGTTGGCCGACTTCATGTTCTCGACGCGCCGGAAGCGCGGCAGCCAGACGCCGGTGTACTGCGAGCGATCGATGAAGGAATGCACCGTGTCGCCGTAGATGGCGATGGACGCTTTGCGCGCGGTGCCCTTGGAGCCCGCGAGCGTGTGCGGCTCCTGAACCGGAGAAGCGCCGCGCGCCGTCGTCTCGCGGAACGCCGCGTCGACGTCCGCCACGCGCAGCGCGATGTCGCGCACGCCGTCGCCGTGCAGCGCCACGTGGCGCGCGATTTCGTGATCCGGCCCAAGCGCCGCCGTCAGCGTGAACGTGATCTGGCCCTGCTTCAGGACGTAGCTCACGCGGTCGCGCACGCCCGTCTCGGGACCGGCGTAGGCCACCACGTCAAGCCCGAAGTGCGTCCGGTAGTACTGCGCGGCCTGGTAGGCGTTGCCCACCCAGAACTCGACGTACTCCACCCCCAGAATGGGCAGGAAGTCCTCGTCTACTACTTGTTGGGACTGGGCTGACGGTTGGAGCTGCTCGGACTGTCCGGGCTCTTCGTGCTGTTCGGGCTCAGGAAACTGCGGCCGCTCGAGGACGTCTGCGCTCCGTGCCATAGTCTCTCGCGTTGGGCAGCAAGATTCGCGCCGACAACCGAGCACCTGCGCAGCAGGAGCGCAGGGCGTCAGGGGGTGGTGGGAAGGGCCTCTTTGCAGAGCTGGAGCGGATCGTCGGCCCCGCCGGCGTCGTACGCCACGCCGGCGCCCTCGCTGCCTACGAGAGCGACGGCTTCCTCGCCAAGGGGCGCCCCACGGCCGTCTGCCTCCCCCGCACCACCGAGGAAGTCGCCGGCCTCATCCGCTTCGCCGCGCGCCACGCGCTGCCCGTCATCCCCCGCGGCGCCGGCACCGGCCTCTCCGGCGGCGCCATCCTCAGTGAAGGCGGCATCGCCATCGGCTTCTCCCGCATGCGCCGCATCCTCGAGAT
>DASTZM010000798.1:0-4344 GCA_035764305.1 Chloroflexota bacterium
CGTGCCGCTGCGCAGGATCATCACCCACGCCCGGCCGCTGGACGAGATCGCCACGACCTACCGCCTGTTCGAGGGCGGCGAGCCGGGCAAGTGCGTCGTCACCTTCCCCTGACCACCCGCGCCGGCAAGAAGGAGGCCCGCCGCCTTCCGACACGCTATGCCAGCGCGCGCCACACCGCGTTGTGGAAGCGCCGCCGCAGCTCGGAGAGCCGCTCCGCGCTGCCCCCTTCCCGGGTGGGATGGACCCGGTTGGTCAGCAGCACGGCGTAGACGCCCCGCTCCGGGTCCAGCAGCAAAGACGTCCCCGTGAAGCCCGTGTGGCCGTAGCTGCGCGGCGAGCACGCGTCACCACCGTGCCATCGGGGATTGGGCGGCACGCTCCACCCCAGTCCCCGGTGGGCCGGTAGCCCCTCCGGGCTCGTCGCTCCCCCCGTCTGGTCGCGCGTCGCGGCGTCCACCGTCGCGGCCGAGAGCAGCCCGACGCCGTCCAGCGTGCCCCCGCCGAGCCACACGCGGCAGAAGCGCTCCAGGTCGGCGCACGTGGAAAACAGCCCCGCGTGTCCCGCGACGCCACCGGACAGCGCCGCCATCTCGTCGTGCACCTGCCCCACCAGCGCGCCGGCCCGCCCGGGGACCACTTCGGTCGCCGCCGCGCGGCCTCGTTCACTCGGGTCCGGCACGAACCGCGTGTCCCGCATCCCCAGCGGCTCGAACACCTCGCGCCGCGCCAGCTGTTCCAGCGGCGCGCCGCCGGCGGCCGCCAGGAAAGCCCCCAGCGCGAAGTACGCGCTGTCGCTGTAGAACACCGCGCTCCCCACCGGGCGCGCCAGCGGCAGCGCGCACACCAGGTCCAGCACCGGCAGACGCGTCCCCACCAGCTCGGCCACCTCCGCCGCGCCATCGGCCGAGAGCATGCGCCGGCGCACCGCGTGCACCTCCGGCAGCCCCGAGTTCAGCCCGGACGTGTGCGTCAGGATGTGGCGCACCGTCACACCCTCCTTGCCCCCGGCGCCGAAGTCCGGCAGCGCCGACGCGATCCGCTGTCCGAGGGAGATCGTTCCGCGTTCGAGCAGCCTCAGCGCCAGCGTCGCGGTGCACACCACCTTCGTCAGCGACGCCAGATCGAACAGCGCGTCTTCACCCAGCTCACGCCGCACGGGCGTGAGCTGGGCGTACCCGAAGTGCGACCGGCGCAGCGTGCCGTCCCTCGTCCCAACCGCCGCCACCGCACCGGGCACGTCACCCTCCCGCACCCCACGCCCCAGCTCCTCGAACGCCGCGTCAAGACCGGCCGATGCCCGCATGCTCCTCCTGTAGACCGGGCTGCCGCGAAGGCGAACCCCCGCCACCCGCACCGCCAGCCCCGGCCATCCTACCCCGCCACCACGCCCCCAGCGCCCGCGCCTCCGGTACACGACGCGCCGCCGGCCGCGACGCTAGCTGCTGCCACGACTCCCCTAACGGTCACCCCGGGTTGATCCAACCCGTCTCCGCCTGTAGCCTGCGTGCCAGGAAAGGGACACCCCCATGGACGCCCAGACATCCGATACGGCGGCAGGTCCCGCATCCACCGCGCTGCCCGTGACGCCGCTCATCCCGGTCGCCCCAATCACCCCCACCGTCATCTTCTCGCGCTTCCCACTCCTCGCCCCCCTCGCCTTCCGCGCCTACGCCCTTTTCTGGCTCGCCACCGTCTTCATGTACGTCTCGGACAACTTCCGCTCCCTCGCCGGCGCCTCGATCGCCCTCGACCTCACCGGCCGCCCCTCCGGCCTATCCACCCTTCAGACCATCGGCACCATCCCCAACGTCCTCATCATGCTCTTCGGCGGCCTCGCCGCCGACCGCTTCCGCCCCCACCGCGTCGTCCTCGCCTCCCTGATGGTGACCACCACCGTCGCCGCCGCCATGGCCTCCCTCTCCTTCTTCGGCCTGCTCGCCTACTGGCACCTCGTCGTCTTCACGCTCGTCGGCGGCCTCGCCGGCGGCCTCGCCAACGGCGCCTTCTTCGCCGTCCTGCCCGACCTGCTGCCCGGCGACCGCCTCCGCAGCGCCAACGCGCTCGGCTCCACCACCGAGAGCCTCAGCCGCTTCCTCATCCCGCCCCTCGCCGGCCTCATCCTCACCGCCGCCGGACTCCCGCCCACGCTCGCTCTCGGCGCCGTCACCGTCTTCGCGGCCGCCGCCATCCTCGGCTCCATCCGCGTCCCACCGCGCCCGCCCGCGAACTCTGCCCACACAGACCCGCAGTCCACGAGCCCCTCGCCCGCCGGCGTCCTCGCCCGTCAGCGCGAGGGGCTGGTCGCGTCCCGTGCCGACGGCGCCGTCTGGACCCTCATCTGGGCCGGCGCCGTCCTCGTCCCCGGATCGTTCGGCGCCACCGCCACCGGCATCCCCCCACTCGCCAAGCTCACCCTTGCCGCTGGCGATTCGGGCATCGGCATCCTCTACGGCGGCCTCGGCGCCGGCGCCCTCTGCGGCGCTCTCGCCGCCGGCACGGTGCGCGCCGTGGGCCGCCCCGGTCTGGTCATCGTGCTCGGCGCCCTCGGCGAAGGCCTCGCCCTCGCCGCCACCGGCTTCGCCCCCACCCTCTGGCTCGCCGCCGCCACCCTCGCCTGCGCCGGCCTGTTCCAGGCCGTGCGCTTCGTCCTCGCCCTCACCGTCATCCAGAGCCGCACCGCCCCCGCCGTGCGCGGCCGCGTCACCTCGCTCGCCGTGCTCTTCGCCGTCGTCCCCCAGATCGCCGTCTTCGCCGGCGCCGGCTACGTCGGCGACGTCCTCGGCGCCCGCAGCATCATGATCGTCGGCGGCACCCTCGTCGTCCTCGCCGCCGCCCTCATCGCCTCCCAAAAATCCATCCGCTCCCTCACCGCCAACTAGCGCTCTCGCGCCCCAAAAAGCGTTCCGATGCAGCAGCGCCCAATCTACAGCGCACACGCTCGCGAAGAGATGGCGGTTATCGTCGAGGGATCTCGGCCGCCGGTAGTTGTCACGGTCATGCCTGTTCGCCGGGAGCGCCTCGAGCGCCTGGGCTTCGCCATCAAGCAGCCAACCGCAAGCTAGGGCGCACCCTCCCGCCGGAAGGGACACGCGCCCCACCAGGACGGCCGCACCCTCCATAGGGCGGGCGCACGGACTCACCCGCACACCCGCCCCGTCGAGGCTGCCCCTCAGCGCCCCTACGCCGCCCGCACCTTCGCCAGGTGCTCCGCTAGGCGGTCCAGGGACTGCGCCGCGCCCTCCTCCATCCCGTGCTGGATGATCATGTCGCGCACCTCCTTGCTCGGGAAGAGCGACCGCGTCGTCACCGTCGTCTTCCCATCCCGCTCCTCGAACGTCATCTCCTCCGGCCCGTCCTGCCCCGGCGCGCCGTCCCACCCGAACGTCCACACGAACCGCTCCGGCCGCCGCACCTCGCGCACCTCGCCGCCGAACCCGTTGTCGCTCCCGTCGGCCTCGCGGATCACCATCCGCCACTTCCCACCCGGGCGCGCGTCCATCTCGCACACCGACAGCGTGCTCCCCTTCGGCCCCCACCAGTGCACCAGGTGCTCCCGCTTTGTGAACGCGTCGAACACCAGCTCGCGCGGCGAGTCGAACGTGCGCCGCATCACGATCTCCGTATCCGACGGCAGCTCGATCGTCAGTCGGGACTTTTCACTCACGGTCATGCTTTTCTCCTTTGCTCGTTGCGTCCGGGGGCCGTGTCTGCAGCTCCCGCAGGTAGTCGTCCAGCTGGCCAAACCGCTGCTCCCACAGCTCCCGGTACTGCTCCACCCACTCGTCTACGTCCCGCAGGCGGCGCACCTCCAGCCGGCACGGGCGCCACTGCGCGTTGCGACTCTGGGAGACCAGCCCGGCCTTCTGCAGCACCTTCAGGTGCTTGGAGATCGTCGGTAGCTTCAGCGCAAACGGCTCCGCCAGCTCGTTCACCGTCGCCTCCCCCTTCGCCAGCCGCGCCAGGATGGCGCGCCGCGTCGGGTCTGCCAGTGCTGCGAACGTCAGGCTCAGCGCGTCGCTCTCGGGCTTCATTTTTCCAGTCGGCTAATTAGCCCATCGGTAGAATACAACCCTCAACTGTCGCTGTCAAGTCCCCCTCACGGGGTCGGTATCGTCATCCGCCGCGCCCAACCATCCGGGCGCGCCTGAGGGGAGACGTCGTCGATGGCACCACTGCGGGTCGGCTTTGTCGGTCTGGGCACCATGGGCAGCCTCATGGCCCGCTGCGTCCTGCGCCGGGGCTTCCCGCTGACCGTGTACGACGTCCGCCCTGAAGGCGCCGCCCGGCTCGCCGCCGACGGCGCCGCCGCCGCGCGCTCCGCCCGTGAGGTCGCCGAGCGCGCC
>DASTZM010000799.1:0-4879 GCA_035764305.1 Chloroflexota bacterium
GGTCACGCCCGTGCAGGCGGCGCCGACGGTCGCGGCGGTCACGCCCGTGCAGGCGGCGCCGACGGCCGCGGCGGCCGCCGTCGGCGCGGCCGCCGCGGCCGTGAAGGTGTCGGCCAACCGGGCGTCACGCGCCGAGCTGCAGCGTGCGTTTGAGGCGGCGGGGATCCCCAACGCGGTGCGGATGGCGGTGGAGGTGGAGGAGTACCGGCCCTACCCGACGAACGACCCGAACATGGCCAAGCTGCGCCAGGAGCTGTCGAAGTACAACATCCCGACGAACGTCGTGAGCCAGATCATCGCCACGCTGACGCTGGACTAGGTGAACGAGCGCGGGCGCGGCGGAGGCAGCGGCGGGCACTCCCGCGCCGACGGTCCTGGAGGGGTCGTCGAGGCGCTGTTGCGCCGGTCGCTGCTGGTGGTGGCCGCGCTGGCCGCCGCGGGTACCGCGATCGAGCTGGCGATGCTGCGACACTGGAAGAGCGGCATGCAGCTCGTGCCGTGGGTGGTGCTGGCGGTGCTGCTGACGGCGATCGGGCTGGTGGCGATGCGACCGTCACGGGGGTCGGTGCGCGTGGCGCGCGGCGTGGCGGTCGCGGCTGTGCTGGCATCGCTGGTGGGGATGTACGAGCACGTCGAGGCGAACTACGAGTCGGGTCCACTCGACTACCGGTACACCGAGTCGTGGGCGAGCATGCCGGAGGGCGCGCGGTGGTGGGCTGCGCTCAGCAAGACGGTCGGCCCGGCGCCGCCCATCGCGCCGGGCGTGCTCTCCCAAGCGTCGCTGGCACTGCTGCTCGCGACGCTCCGCCATGAGTCGCTGCGGCGCGCCTGACCGAGCTCTCACCGCGGGAGCGGGGCGAGAGACGGTCTGCGACTATCACGGCGCGATGTACATCCCGGCGCATTTCGAGGAGACGCGGCGTGAGGTGCTGCACGACCTGATCCGCCGGCACAGCTTCGGGACGCTGGTGTCGCAGACGGCGAATGGGCTGTTCGCGACGCACCTTCCGTTGTTATTGGACGCGGAGCGCGGCGAGCATGGCGTCCTGCGCGGGCACATGGCGCGGGCCAATCCGCACTGGCGGAGCTTCGTGGAAGAGGACGCCGGCGAGTCGCTGGCGATCTTCAACGGGCCGCACGCGTACGTCTCGCCGTCGTGGTACGAGACGGAGCGGGCGGTGCCGACGTGGAACTACGCGGTGGTGCACGCCCACGGCCGGCCGCTCGTCGTCGAGGATGACGCCGAGATTCGGCGGCTGCTCGATGCGACGGTGGACGAGTTCGAGCAGGGTTTTGAGCGGCCCTGGAGCACGGCGCGTTTGCCGCAGGAGTACGTCAATGGGATGGTCGCCGGTATCGTCGCGTTCGAGCTGCCGATCAGCCGGCTGGAGGGGAAGCTGAAGCTCAGCCAGAACCGGCCCGCCGTCGACCGCGAGCGCGTGATGGCCGCGCTGCGGGCGCAGGGTTCCCAGGACAGCACGGGCGTGGCGGAGCGCATGGCCACGCTGGAGCGCGAGCGCGAGGCGGCGGTGCGTGCCCGTGGGTGAGGCGCAGGGGTAAGCTGCACGCATGGCTGGAATCACGGTGCCCGCGATTGATCGGTATCTCGAGAGCTTGCTGCCGGAGCGGGAGCCGCTGCTGGCGGAGATGGAGGCACAGGCGAGCGAGCAGCGGCTGCCGATTGTCGGGCCGGTGGAGGCGCGGCTGCTGTTCACGCTGGCGCGGCTGAGTGGGGCGAGGCGGGTGCTGGAGCTGGGGGCGTGCAGCGGGTACTCGGCGCTGTGGCTGGCGGAGGCGGTGGCGCCATCCAGCGGGACGGTGGAGACGATCGAGCTGGATCCGCGGCGGGCGGCGCTGGTGGAAGGGAACGTGGCGCGCAGTCGCGCGAAGGACAGGATCAGGCTGCTGCGGGGCGACGCGCTGGAGATCCTGCCGACGCTGGAGCGGGGCGCCTATGACCTGATCTTCAACGACCTGCTGCGCTCGGGCGCGGGGGAGACGAACGGGGTGCCGAACCAGGTGCGATTCCTGGCGCTGTCACTACCGCTGCTGCGCTCGGGCGGGCTGCTGCTGAGCGACAACGTGCTGTGCGATGGGCAGGTGACCGAGACGTCGCCGCGCGGCGCGGCGGCGGGGATCGCGGAGTACAACCGCCGGCTGGCGAGCCATCCCGACCTGGAGACGAGCTTCGTGCCGATACGCGACGGGGTGGCGATCAGCATCAATCGCTGAGCCTCAGGCGGAGTCACCGACTGGCGCGCCGGCAGCCCCGAAAACTCCGTGGCACGGGTCTTGAACTTATGTTCTAGCGGACGTACAAAACGATGCCGACGCGGAACAGTACGAAGGACACGACGGGGGCGGGAGAGACGCTCCGGAAGAACGCGATGATGGCGCACCTGATGGACGCGCTGGAGCAGGGCCAGGACATCGGGCACTACGGGCGGCTGGTGTTCGCGATGGTGGCGCGGCACTTCATGGACGAGGACGAGCTGGTCGGCTGGCTGCGGCGGGACGAGGACTTCTCGGAGGAGCAGGCGCGCTCGCTCTACCTGCAGGTGCAGGGGCGCGACTACAACCCGCCGAAGCGCGAGAAGATCCTGGAGTGGCAGCGCCAGCAGGAGTTCCAGATCATCCCGAACGCGGACGACCCGGACCAGGGGAACGTCTACAAGGACCTGCAGTTTCCGGACGGCGTGTACGAGAACATCGCCGACTACTACGAGGACAAGGTGGAGGCGCGCGAGGAGCGCGACACGAAGGCGGCGTAACCGGAGGGGTTACTTCGCCTCGCCGCCGGGGGCGGGTGGGCCGAGCGACTCCATAAAGGAATCGAGCTCGGCCCACAGCGTCTCCGGCAGCGGCGTCGTGGCGTGGCGGAGGTTGCCATCGACTTCCTCCGCCGTGCGCGGACCGACGAGTGTCGTGGCGATGCCGGGGTGGCGCAGGCTGTACTGCATAGCCACGGCGCCGAGATCGAGGTCGTGGTCGCGGCACCAGCGCCACAAGGCGCGGGCGCGCGCGAGGTCGGGGGCGGAGAGCGGCTGGCGCTTCTGCGCGGCGACGTCGGGATCGATGCCCGCGAGCAGGCCGGCGCCGTAGGGCGAGCCATTGATCACGCCGACGTCGTGGGAGACCGCCAGCTCGATGACGGGCGCCGCGGAGGCGCGCAGGAGGGTGTAGTCGTACGGCGTGAGGATGACGTCGAACCGGCCGCTCTCGATCGCGCGGCGCAGGAAGCGGTGGGTGCGCACACCCAGACCGATGGCGCCGACGACGCCGTCGGTCTTCAGGCGCTCGAGGGTCTCGACGGCGCCGCCGGGCGCCAGCGCCGCGTCGAGGTCGGCATCGTCGCGCGGGTCGTGCACGAGCAAGACGTCGATCGACTTGGCGAACAGGTTGCGGAGACTCTGGTCGACGGACCAGCGGGTCGAGTCAGCGTCGTAGCGGTTGCGGCGGGCCGGATGGGTGCCGGTCTTGGTGGCGACACGAAGCCGCGCGCGCTCGGCGCCACCCAACGCGCGCAGCCCCAGTCCGAGGTGGCGCTCGGCCTCGACGTTGGGGCCGTACGCGGGGGAGGTGTCGAAGTAGATGACGCCCAGCTCGACGGCGCGGCGGACGGCGGCGATGGCCGCGCGCTCGCGGTCGGCGGCGCTGAGGGCGGGGTCTTCGAGCCGCCCGAGCCAACCGCCGACGCCGAGCACGGACACCTGGTAGCCGGTGCGCCCCAGGGGGCGTGTGGGGAGCTGCCCGCGCTGCGGGGTGCCGGTGTCCATCACTGCCCAGATGGTGCCCCATGGGGCACCAAGCAGGGCGATAATCTGGGCACCCGCATGACCAGCAGCGCGACCGCACCGGCGTCTGTGACGCTGCGCCCGTTCCGGGAGGGCGACTACGAGCGGCTGCTCGAGATTCGCAACGTCATCCTCCCGGACTACAAGGCGAGCGTGGCGGAGTTCCGCCACTGGGACGCCTCCTGGGAGGCGGACAAGTACTTCAAGCTGCGGCTGGCGGCGGAGAACGACGAGGGGCGGGTGGTGGGGTTTGGGCAGACCAACCACATGCCGCACCAGTTCCACGCGGACAAGTACGAGATCAACGTGCAGGTGGACCCGGCTTCCCAGCGGCGGGGGTACGGGCGCGCGCTCTTCGAGCGGCTGCTGGAGACGGTGCGGGAACGCGGCGGGACGCTGGTGCGCGCGGAGGCGAAGGAGTCGCTGCCGGAGAGCATCGCGTGGCTCGAGCGGCGCGGCTTCACGGAGATACAGCGCTACTGGGAGTCGCGGCTGGCGGTGGCGGACTTCGACTTCGACGCGTTCGCGGCGGCGATCCCGCGGGTGGTCGAGCAGGGCATCACGTTCACGACTTTGGCGGAGCTGGGCGTCGATAAGCCGGGCGTGCTGCGGGCGATGTACGAGCTGGACCGTGAGATCACGCGCGACGTGCCGCTGCCCGACCCGGTGACGGACACGTCGTACGAGTCGTTCGTGAAGGGGGCGGTGGAGAACCCGAACTTCATGCCCGAGGCGTGGTTCCTAGCGAAGGAGGGCGAGCGGTTGGTGGGGCTGAGCAATATGTGGAAGAGCCAGGAGCTGGCCGACGTGTACTACCAGGGGCTGACGGGCGTGCTGCGGGAGCAGCGCGGGCGGGGGATCGCGATGGCACTGAAGATGCACGGCATGCGCTTCGTGCGCGAGCGGGGGATCCGGGAGGTGCGGACGTGGAACAACGCGCGCAACCGCCCGATGCTGCGGATCAACGAGGCGATGGGGTTCAAGAAGGAGCCGGCGTGGGTCGAGTTCTCGAGAAGCCTCTAGCGAGCATCGACGCGCCGGACCTGGCGAGCGCGCGCTTCAAGAAGAATCCATTTCCGTTCTAC
>DASTZM010000800.1:0-8218 GCA_035764305.1 Chloroflexota bacterium
TGGAAGTACAGATAGTTGTCCAGCAGCTTGTTACGGCCCAGCTGCTCCAGAACCCGGAGGCCCGCGTCCGGCCCATCGGCCATCGCCAGCGCGGCGGCGCGGTTCAGTTCGATCACCGGCGACGGGTGGAGCTGCACCAGGCGCCGATAGAGCGCGGCGATCTGCGCCCAGTCGGTCTGCTCGGCCCGCGCCGCCTGCGCGTGTAGCGCGGCGATCGCCGCCTGGATGATGTACTCCCCCGCCGCGCGTCCGCTGCCCAGCCGCAGCGCCTTGTCGAGCAGCTCTGTGCCCTCGCGGATCATCTCAGTGTCCCACGCGGTGCGGTCCTGATCCTCCAGTAGCACCAGATCGCCCAGTGCGTCCACGCGCGCCGCGCGGCGCGACTGGTGGAGCAGCATCAGCGCCAGCAGCCCCACCACCTCGGGCTCGTCGGGCATCAGCGCGGCCAGGAGCCGCGCCAGGCGGATCGCCTCGGCGCACAGCTCGTGACGCACCAGTGAGTCGCCGCTCGTCGCGGCGTAGCCCTCGTTGAAAATCAGGTACAGCGCGCCCAGCACCGTCGACAGGCGCTCGGGTAGCGTGTGGTCGGGTGGGACGCGGTACGGGATGCGAGCGTCGCGGATCTTCTTCTTCGCGCGTACCAGCCGCTGCGCCAGCGTCGCTTCGGGGACCAGAAACGCGCGCGCGATCTCGTCCGTGGTCAGTCCGCCCAGCGTGCGCAGCGTCAGCCCCACTTGCGCCTCCGGGTTGAGCGCCGGGTGGCAGCACGTGAAGATCAGACGAAGGCGATCGTCCTGCAGCGTGGAAGGCGTCCCCATCGGATCGGTGGGGGCGGCGCCGCTCTCGCGCGTGCGAGCCTCGATCTCCACCAGTGTCTGGAGCGCGGCGGTCTTGTCCACCAGCGTGCGCTCGCGGCGCAACCGGTCGATCGCCTTGCGACGCGCCGTTGTCGTCAGCCACGCGGCCGGGCTGCTCGGGACCCCGTCCCGCGGCCACGTCTGCAGCGCGGTGGCGAACGCGTCCTGCACCGCGTCCTCCGCCACCTGGAAGTCGCCCGTGTGGCGGATCAGCATCGCCAGGATGCGGCCGTGCGCCTCGCGGTAGACCCGCGAGAGCGCTTCGGCCGCCTCCCGTCCCGCTACCTCCAGCGTCAGTCGTCGAACCCCATGATTGGGCGTACCTCGACCGAGCCGTACTCGGTCGCGGGGATCTTGGAAGCCCAGTGGATCGCCTCGTCCAGATCCTTGCACTTCAGGATGTAGAAGCCGCCCAGCTGCTCCTTTGTCTCGGCGAACGGGCCGTCCGTCGTCAGCCGCTGCCCGTTGCGGATGCGGACTGTCGTCGCCGTGCTGATCGAGTCGAGCGCGTCGCCCGTCTCCATCACGCCCGCCTTGCGGATCTCCTCGGTGTAGGCGTTGTACGCCGCCATGACCTTCTGCATGTCCTCCGGTGTCGCATTCACGTCGCGCGATTCGTCGGTGTAGATCAGGGCGATGTAGCGCTTGGTCTTGGTCTCGGGCATGGTGCTGATCTCCTGAGTCGCCGCCTTGCCTCTTGCGGCCGCACTCGAAAGGAAGACGAAGGGGATACGCCAGAATCGACAGCGCAATCGAGATGGCAGTACGAATTGACCTCTCCGGGAGGGCCGCACTCGTCACCGGCGGGTCGCGCGGGTTGGGGGCAGAGATGTGCCGGCAGCTCGCCGCCGCCGGCGCCTCCGTCGGCGTCCACTACGCCTCCTCCCCAGATCGCGCCGCCAAGGTCGTCGACCAGATTCGCGCCGCCGGCGCCGCCGCCGTGGCGCTGGGCGGCGACTTCCACAAAGAAGCCGACGTGACACGCGTCGCGGCCGAGGCGAACGCCCAGCTCGGCGACGTCTCCATCCTCGTGAACAACGTCGGGCGCGAAGAGGCGCTCGGCCCCGCCCTCGAGCTGGGCTGGGAGGCGTTCCAGGCCAGCTGGGATCTGAACGTGCGCGCGTCCTACCTCCTCACCCGCGCTCTGGCGCCCGGGATGCGCCGCGCCAAGTACGGGCGAGTCGTCAACGTTCTCTCGATGGCAGCGCACTCCTACCCCAAGAACATGGCCGCCTACTCCACCGCCAAGACCGCCTTCGCCGGCTTCACCCGTGCACTCGCGGTCGAGCTGGGGTCCGATGGCATCACGGTCAACGCCGTCTCCCCCGGGTGGATCCCGGTCGAGCGCCACGGCCCGGGCACGCTTCCGGGGCGGTTGGCCACCGCGGCGCGGACACCGCTGGGCCACCTCGGCACGCCCGAAGACGTCGCCGGCGCTGTGCTCTACCTCGCGTCGCCGCTGGCCGGCTTCGTGACCGGGGTCGAAATTCCGGTGTGCGGCGGCGTGCAGCTCCTCTCCTGACTTGACGTTTAGCGATAAACTATCGCCGAGAGGGGTTCACCGATGGCCGCACAGCGCACGCAGACCACGTCCACAGCGTCCGCCGCATCGACCGCCGCTCGGAGCGCGGCGGTCGTCGCCGACGCGCATACGGTCATGGAAGGTGCCGGCGTCCCCGTGACACGCGTCCTGCCGTCGCGCGACGCGCCCTACCGCATGGTCGACCCGTGGCTCCTGCTCGACGAGTTCAAGATGGAATCGTTCGGCGGCGGGGAGTCGTTCCCGCCCCACCCGCATCGCGGGTTCGAGATCGTGACCTACATGATCCAGGGCTCCGGACATCACACCGACAGCGAGGGCAACTCGGGAGAGGTCCGCTCGGGCGGCCTGCAGCGCATCACCGCCGGGCGCGGCATCTGGCACGGCGAGGGTGGCGGCAGCGGACCTGCGGGCCCCGTGCATGGGCTCCAGCTCTGGATCAACCTCCCTCGTGCGCAGAAGCAGATCCCACCCGGCTACCAGGCCGTACAGGCTGAGCAGATTCCCGAGACCACCGTCGGTGACGCGCGCGTCCGGGTGTTGGTCGGCGAGGGATCGCCCACGCAACTGCAGACGCCGGCGATCTACCTCGACGCGACGCTCCCCGCCAGCGGCTCGGGTGCGCTGACCGTCCCCGCCGGGTTCCAGGGCTTCGCGTACGTGCTCGCGGGGGACGGCTCCTTCGGCGCCAACCAGCTGGCCGCCCACGAGCGCCAGGTGGTCGTGCTGGGCGAGAGCGACGTCGACGCGTCGTTCCCCGCGCGCGCCGGCGCCCAGGGCGTGCGCTTCGTCCTGGCGGCGGGCCGCTCGGTGCGCGAAGTGCCGCGCTGGAACGGACCGTTCGTCGACTAGCTCGTCGGCAGCTCACACAGGCGCGGCACGGGGGAGAAGACCAGCCACAGACGGCTGGCGATGATCCCCGCGGCGACGATGAACAGTGTGGGCTGAATGCCGATCAGCCCGCCCAGCACGCCGCCCACCACTGCCCCCAGCGGCCACAGCGCCCCCTCGATCACCTGCATCGACGCATTCACGCGCCCCAGCAGGTGGTCGGGCGTCGTCGCCTGGCGCAGTGACAGCGTGTTCACGTCGTACAGCGGGTGGATCAGGTCGGACGCCTGACCCAGCGCCAGGAAGATGAAGCCCCACAAAGGGCCACCCGCCGCGGCCGCGGACGCGGCCAGCGGCAGCGTCAGGACCGACACAGATCCCACCAGCTGCGACCCCATGATGGTGGGACCGATCCCGAAGCGGCGCGTCACGCGCTCGACGATCAGCGTGCCGAGCAGGTTGCTCGCGCCGCCCACGCCGATGCTCACGCCCAGCAGGACCGGTCCGATCCCCAGCTCGCGCAGTGCGTACAGCGCGTACAGCGTGCCGATCATGTTGCCGAAGAACTCGCGCGTCGCGCGGAAGCCCGCCAGTGCCCGCAGCACCGGGTTCCTCGCCACCAGCGCTAGCCCCTCGCGGATCTCCGTCAGGAGGCGCGTCTGCTCGCTGCGCGGTGGTGGTGGAGGCTCCGGCGTACGGACCAGCGCCACCGAGACGGCCGAGACGAGGAACGAGACCGCGTCGCAAAGCAGCGCCAGCGGCGCCGTGATCAGCTGCGTCAGTAGTCCGGCCAGCCCGGGGGTCGTGATCTCCGCCAGCGCGTCGCTAGTGGCCAGCCGGCTGTTGGCGTGCATCACGCGCCCGCGTGTCACCAGCGCGGGCACGTATGACTGATACGCCACGTCGAACACGACTCCGAGCACTCCCACGAGCGGCGCGACGACGAACAGCAGCTCGAGTCGCAGCATCCCCGCGATCGCCGCGAGCGGGATCAGCGCCAGCAGAGCGGCGCGCCCCACGTCGGCCCAGATCATGAGCGGCTGGCGGCGCCGCCGGTCGACCCACGCCCCCGCCACCAGCCCCAAGAGCACCACCGGCGCCAGCCGCGCCGCGCCCAGCAGCCCCATCTGCGCCGGCGAGGCGCCCAGCGCCAGCACCGCCGTCAGGTCCAGCGCCGCGCCGCCGATCCCCGAGCCGAACTTGGAGATCGTCTGGCCCGTCCAGAGCTTCGTGAAATCGCGGTCGCGCGCGGTCGCAGGCACAGAGAAAGGGCCACCATTCGGTGGCCCTTTCCGTAGAACGCGCTGTCCGCGAGAGAGTTACCCGGGTCTAGCGGCCCGCGGTGCTCCCCGTCGTCCCGCCGGTGCTGCCGCTCACGCCGCCGCTGGCGCTGCCGGAGAGGCTGCCGCCGGTGGTGGAGCCGGTCGACCCGCTGGTCGAGCCCGTCGTGCTGCCGGTGGACCCGGTGCTGCCCGCGGAGCCGCTGGTGCCGGCGGGCGGGTTGTTATTGGTCACGTTTACGTTCGTGCCCGTGCCGGTTGTGCCCGTGGGGCTGTACGCCGCGCTGGAGCTGAAGGCCCACCACGCGAGCGCCGCCAGCAGCACGAGGCCCAGGATGAGCCCCAGCACCATGCCGGCGCTCCAGCCCGCGCGGTCGCGCTCGTAGACCCGGTCGGGCCCACTGGGGTTGACGTTTACCTGACTCACTGTTTCTCCTCCTAGAGGTCCTTTTCCACTGCGATTGGTATCGAGCGTGTGCTCTGCTGCCCGGGGTTGTGAAATCCCCCGGGCTTCATGCACTGCCCATGCCACACGCGGTTACGGGGCAGTTACGCGTCGGCTTCTTAGGCACGCGGTAGCATGTGCCCTTCGCAACCAGGGAGAGACAGATGTCCGAGCAAGCCCGCCACGCACACGAGCCGATCGAAACGGCCGACGCCGACCTCGAGTACCTCCGCAAGAACCTGATCGCACTGCAGCGCGTCCTGCAGGCCAAGGGAGTTCTCACCTACGCCGAGGTGCTCAAGGAGATCCATACGCTCGACGAGGTCGACCACGCCTCCGGCCAGCGCGTCGTCGCCCGCGCGTGGGCCGACCCCAAGTACAAAGAGCGCCTGATGCGCGACGGCAAGGCCGCGCTGCTGGAGCTGGGCATCGAGCCGGGCGGCTACCGCGAGCTGCAGGTCGTCGAGAACACCGACAAGGTCCACCACGTGGTCGTGTGCACGACGTGCTCGTGCATCCCGTCCCCACTCACCGGCATCACGCCGGACTGGTACAAGAGCGCCGCCTACCGCACCCGTGTCACGCAAGAGCCGCGGGCGGTCCTGCGCGAGTTCGGCGTCGAGCTGCCCGACGACGTCGAGGTCAAGGTCGTCGACACCGACGTCAGCCGCCGCTGCCTCGTTCTTCCGAAGAAGCCCGCCGGCGCCGACGGCCTGACCGAGGAGCAGCTGGCGCAGCTCGTCACGCGCGACAGCCTGTTCGGGACGGGCATACCCGCCGGCCCGGTCGGCGCCTAGCCGCGGAGCGGCACGTGGTCCCCGAGGACATCACGCGGATCAAGTGGGTCTCCGACCCGCAGATCTCGCCCGACGGCCGCCGCGTCGCCTTCGTCGTCACCACGCTCTCCGCCGAGAAGGACGAGTACCTCTCCAACATCTGGCTCGTCGAGACGGCCGGTGACACGCCACCCCGTCGCCTCACCAATGGCCCGAAGCGCGACACGTTCCCGCGGTGGTCGCCCGACGGTGCGCGCCTCGCGTTCGTCTCCGAGCGTGAGGCAAAGCAGAAGGCGCAGCTCTACGTCCTGCCGCTCGAAGGCGGCGAGCCCGCGCGTCTGACCGACCTCAAGAACGGCGTCTCCAACCCGCAATGGTCGCCCGACGGCACGCGCCTCACCTTCCTCTCGCGCGTCGGCGGCTGGCAGGAGCCCGAGGACGAAGCCGAGCGCGCCCGATCCAAGCCCGCGCGCTTCATCACGACGCTCAAGTACCGGCTCGACAACGAGGGCTGGATCTACGACCGGCGCAACCACCTCTTCGTCGTCGACGCCGATCCCACCGGTGATCCCCAGCCGAAGCAGCTGACCGAAGGCGACTACGATCACGCCGATCCCGTCTGGTCGCCCGACGGCGCGCGAATCGCCTTCACCTCCGCGCGCCACGAGACCCGCGACGAGGACAACACCTCCGACCTGTGGGTCATCCCGTCCGACGGCGGCGAGCCGCGCAAAGTCACCGACACCGCCGGCCCGGTGCGCCTGCCGGTCTGGGGGCCGGGCGGGAGGGCACTCTTCTACCTCGGCCACCGCGACCGAGACTCGTTCGCGCGCAACGCCCGCCTGTGGGCCATCCCTACAGAAGGCGGTGAGCCCAAGCTGCTCACGGGGTCGCTCGACCGAACCTGCGCCCCGTTCTTCGCGCCGTTTCGCCCGGCATGGATCGACCATGGCACGCTGCTGTTCGCCGTCGAGGACAAGGGCGACATCCCCATCTACGCCGTGCGGCCGCACGACCCGCAGCTCGAGCTGCGGCGCACAATCGCCGGTCCGCGGTCGGTCACTGGCCTCTCCGCGTCAATGGACGCGCAGCGCATCGCCTTCACCGCCACCGATCCGACCAGCCCCGCCGAGGTCTACGTCTGCGACGCCGATGGCTCGAACGAGCGCCGCCTGACCAACCTCAACGACGAGTGGAAGCGCGGCGCGGCGCTCGCGGCGCCGGAGCGCATCACCTACGAGCGTGCCGGCTACACGCTCGACTGCTGGATCATGAAGCCCGCCGGGTACGAAGCCGGAAAGACCTACCCGGTGCTGCTCAACGTCCACGGCGGCCCGGCGACGCAGTACGGCCACGTCTTCTTCGACGAGTTCCAGGTCTACGCCGGCGCCGGCTACGGCGTCGTGTTCACCAACCCGCGCGGCAGCCAGGGCTACGGCGAGGACTTCATGCGCGCCGTCCTGCACGACTGGGGCAACAACGACTTCCTCGATGTCACGGCCGGTCTCGACGCAGCGCTGGCGCACGCGCCCTGGATCGATCCCGACCGGCTGGGCGTCATGGGCGGCAGCTACGGCGGCTACATAACCAGCTGGACTGTGGGCCACACCGACCGCTTCAAGGCGGCCTGCTCCGAGCGCGCGCTCAACGAGTTCTCCAGCATGTTCGGCACGTCCGACATCGGCCACAGCTTCCCCAAGGAGCACGTCGGCGTGTATCCCTGGGACGACCGGCAGGCGCACATCGCGCACTCGCCGCTGACCTACGCGCCCAACGTGAACACGCCGCTGCTGATCATGCACGCGGAGAACGACTTGCGCTGCCCCATCGAGCAGGCCGAGCAGCTCTACGTCTGGCTCAAGAAGCTTGGCAAAGAAGTCCTTTTCGTCCGCTTCCCGGACGAAGGCCACGAGATGTCCCGCTCGGGAAAGCCCCGCCACCGCCTAGAGCGCTTCAATCTGCTGCTCGACTGGTTCGGCGCCCACCTGAAGGGCGAAGCCCCCTCCCGCCACGCCGAGATGGCCAGCTGGTGGGCACGCCGGGGGTCTGGGGGCCGAGCGGGCGCAGCGAGCGAGGCCCCCGAGAAAACCAGCTAGGGGGTCCGGGGGCAGTCCAGGGGGGCAGGCGCGTCCCCCGGCACTACACTCGAACCTTGGCCCACCGCCCGCGGTGAAACGCCCACAAAAACGCTAGCCCCCTAAACGACCAGTCGCTCAACCACCCCACCCATATCCCCGGTACCCCCCACTTGAGCGCGATGCCGAAGATGTAGGCCAGCGTCAGCCGCGCGCCCCACACCGAGAGTGCGCCCACCACCAGCGTCGTCCGCGTATCACCCGCCCCACGCAACGCCCCCGCCAGCACGAACGCCGCCGCCTGCAGCGGCTGCCCGATCCCGACGATCCGTATCCCCCACTCGGCATCCGCCACCACCGTCGGGTCTGCCGTGTAGAGCCGCACGATCGGATCCGGGAACAGGAAGAACACCA
>DASTZM010000801.1:0-2642 GCA_035764305.1 Chloroflexota bacterium
GGCAGCGCAGGGAGTTCACGAAGAGCGCCGCCCCCGCGCGGTACGCCTCCAGGAACACGCGCACCTCGTCCTCGCGCGCGGCGAGCTCGGTGAGGACGCCCCGGCGGTAGACGACGTCCACCGGGGGCCCGCCGAAGGACAGCCGCCTCCCGGCGAGCACGGCGTCCCGCGGGTCGCAGATCGCGCAGGCCAGGCCGCGCGCCTCGAACAGCGCGCGCAGGATCTCCTGGTCGGCCCGCGTCCTCACCTCCGCCCAGTCCACGATCGCGATGCGGGGCGCGGACGTCCCCCGGCGCGCGCGCCAGGCGCCGAGCACGGCGTCCACCAGCGCGGGGCCGGAGGGGTGATAGGCCACCGCGCGCGTCTCCGCGAACCGCCGGAAGGCGGGCAGGCGGACGAACACCCCCGCCATCCGGTCGCCGTAGCCGAACCCCGCGGGCGCGTCGCTGTTCACCTCCACGAAGCGCGGGCGGCCGTGGTCGAGGAAGGCGTCGAGGCGGGACAGGACGACGTCCGGCTCCCCGGGGTCGATCTCCACCCAGCGCGCCTCGCGCTCCGGCGTCCCCAGGAACGCGCACAGCCGGCGGACGTCGCCGGAGAACGCCTGGCGCGCGACCCGGGCCGCGATCTCGAGCAGGCGCTGGCCGGCGTGGCGCAGGCGCGTCCACTCGCCCAGGGGGAGCAGGTGCGGCCGCAGGAACGACCGCATCGCGCGGCCGTCGAAGGTGATCCCGGCGTCGATGAACGCGCGCTCCAGCCACGCGGCCTGGTCCGCCGCCGCCGGGTCGGAGGCGAGGAGGCGGTTGTAGTCGGCGGCGAGGTCGAGCGCGCTCAGCGGCGCTTCGCGCGGGCGGGCGCGGCCGCCCGCCAGGCCACGCGGCCTCCGACGATCGTGGCCGCGGGCGCCCCGGTGAGCGGCCAGCCCGCGAAGGGCGTGTTCCGCCCCTTGCTGAGGAACCGCTCGGGGTCCACCGTCCACTTGCGCCCGAGGTCGAGGATCGTGACGTCGCCGGGCGATCCCGGCTCCAGCGTCCCCCCGGGCAGGGCGAGCGCGGCCGCGGGGCCGACGGACATGAGGGTCACGAAGCGCTCGAGGCCGAGGATCCCCGCCCCCACCAGGCGGTCGAGGCACAGGCCCACCGCGGTCTCGAGGCCGACGATCCCGAAGGCGGCGCGGTCGAACTCCACCTTCTTGTCGTCCACGGTGTGGGGGGCGTGGTCGGTGGCGATGCAGTCGATGGTCCCGTCGCGCAGCCCGTCCAGCAGGGCCTGCCGGTCCTCCTCCGCGCGCAGGGGCGGGTTCATCTTGGTCGCGGTGTCGTATTCGGAGCGCCGGACCTCCTCGTCGGTGAGGAGCAGGTGGTGGGGGGTCGCCTCCGCGGTGACCGCGACGCCGCGCGCCTTGCCGCGGCGCACCGCCTCCACCGAGGCCGCCGCGCTGACGTGGGCGACGTGGATGCGCCCGCGGACGAGCTCGGCGAGCAGGATGTCCCGCTCCACCGCGATCGCCTCCCCCGCCGACGGCGTGCCGCGCAGGCCGAGCAGCGTGGCCACCGGCCCCTCGTTCATCGACGCGCCCTCGAACAGCGACGGCTCCTCGCAGTGGTCGATGACGGGGAGCGCGAAGGCCTGGGCGTACTCCAGCGCCCGCCGCATCATCCGCGCGCTCGCCACCGGCCGCCCGTCGTCGCTGACCGCCACGCAGCCCGCCTCGCGCAGGTCGCCGTATTCGGCCAGCTCCTCGCCCTTCGAGCCGCGGGTGATGGCGCCGATCGGGTAGACGCGCACCGCGGCCGCCTCGCGGGCGCGCTCGAGGATCGCCCGCGTGATGCCGGCGGTGTCGTTCACGGGGTCGGTGTTGGGCATCGCGCAGACGGCGGTGTAGCCGCCGGCGGCGGCGGCGCGGGTGCCGGTGGCGATCGTCTCCTTGTCCTCGCGGCCCGGCTCGCGCAGGTGGGTGTGGACGTCGATGAAGCCCGGGCAGACCACGAGGCCCGTGGCGTCGAAGGTCTCCGCCCCCCGCGCGGCCACCCGCGTCCCCACCGACTCCACCACCCCGTCCACGATGAGCAGGTCGCGGTCGTCGTCCAGCCCGGTGGCGGGATCGACGACGCGGCCGCCCTTCACCAGCAGCCGGCTCACGCCGCCGCCTCCGGGGCCCCGCCCAGCAGCAGGTAGAGGACGGCCATCCGCACCGCCACCCCGTTGGTCACCTGGTCGAGGATGACCGAATACGGCCCGTCCGCCACCTCGCTCGCGATCTCGACCCCGCGGTTCATCGGCCCCGGGTGCATGATGAGCACGTCCTTCTTCGCCCGGCGCACGCGCTCCTCGGTGAGGCCGAAGCGGACGTGGTACTCGCGGGTGGACGGGAAGAACCCGCCGCTCATGCGCTCCTGCTGGATGCGCAGCATCATGATCGCGTCCGCGCCCTCCACCGCCTCGTCGATGCGGGTGGTCACCGGGGCCAGGGCCTCGATCCCGGGCGGGATCAGCGTGGGCGGCGCGCAGAGGATCACGTCGGCGCCCATCTTCGTGAGCAGCCACGCGTTCGAGCGCGCGACGCGGCTGTGCATCACGTCGCCGACGATGGCGACCCGCAGCCCGGCCAGCCGTCCCTTGCGCTGCCGCAGCGTGAAGGC
>DASTZM010000802.1:0-13866 GCA_035764305.1 Chloroflexota bacterium
GCCGGCGGCGCGCACAACCACCGCTTCGGTCTGTTCGACGGGGTCCTGATCAAGGACAACCACATCGCGGCGTCGCCTGACGGCGTCGGCGGCGCCATTCAGGCCGCACGGCGCGGCGCACCGCACAGCCTCCGCGTGGAGGTCGAGACCGACAGCCTCGATCAGGTGCGCGAAGCGGTCGAGGCCGGCGCCGACGCGATCTTGCTCGACAACATGTCTCCCGACGAGCTGCGCGAAGCCGTCGCCCTCATCGCCGGTCGCGCCGTTACCGAGGCGTCCGGCGGCGTCACACTCGACACCGTGCGCGCCGTCGCGGAGACCGGGGTCGACCTGATCTCGGTCGGCGCGCTCACTCACTCGGCGGCGGCGCTGGATCTCGGGCTGGACTTCATACTGGAGGCGGGGTAACGATGGAACAGTCTGGTGGCGCCGGCGGCAGCGCGGATCCCACGGGCGGCGCGTTACGGATCGTCTTCGAGCGTCAGTACCGCACAGCGCTGTCGGAGGGCTACCACATCCTGGTCGCTGACCGGCGCATCGCCCATCTAGACGTGCACTACACGCAGACCAACGTCTACGCCACGCTCGTCGTCGAGGGGCAGGTGGCCGAAGATCAGGTGCTCGACCTCATTGAGCGGATCGACGAATCGATTGTGCTCTCGGCCGAGGTGCCGCGCGAAGACCTGTTAGTGACCGTCTACCAGGGCACCCAGACCGGTCTGTACAACGACGACTTCTTGGAAGAGCGGCGCGAGCGGCGCGGCACCACGGAGACGCCACGCACCCAGCGCGCCTCCCGTCAGCGCAACGTGAACTAGCGCTGCCTCTCCCGCCGGGAGAGGGCTACAACCTGCCGGGCCCGCTCGCGCGCGCGCCAGGGACCGGCACGCTGTCCAGAATCTCACGCACTACCTGCGCCGTGTCCACGTTTCGGATCCGCGCCGCGGGCGAGACGATCAGCCGGTGCGCCAGTGTCGCCGGCGCAAGCGCCTTCACGTCATCTGGGATGGCGTAGTCCCGCCCCTGCAGCGCGGCGCGCGCCTGCACCGCCCGAATCAGCCACTGCGACCCGCGAGGTGACGCGCCGAGATACACCTCCGCGTGGTCTCGCGTCGCCGTCACCACGTCCACGATGTACTCCACTACGAATCGGTCGACGTAGACCCGCTTGACGCGCTGCTGCGCCGACTGGAGCTGGTGCACGTCGATCACCTGGCCAATTTCGTCCAGCGGGTGCAGGACGTTGCGCCCTTCCTTCGCCGCCTCCTCCGCAATCTTGGACTGGTCTTCCAGGATCTTGATCTCGTCCGCGCGGAGCGGGTAGCCCAGGTTGATGCGCATCATGAACCGGTCGAGCTGCGCCTCGGGCAGCGGGAACGTGCCCTCGTACTCGATCGGATTCTGTGTAGCCATGACCATGAACGGCGTCGGCAGCGGGTACGTCACGCCGTCGACCGTGACCTGCCGCTCCTCTAGGCTCTCCAGGAGGGCCGACTGCGTCTTCGGCGTCGCACGGTTGATCTCATCCGCCAGGACGATCTGCGCCATGATCGGGCCGCTGCGGAACTCGAACTCGCCGTTCTTCTGGTTGTAGATCGTCACGCCCGTGACGTCGGACGGGAGCAGGTCCGGCGTGAACTGGATGCGCTTGAAGGAGCAGCCAACGCTCTTGGCTAGCGACTTCGCCAGGACGGTCTTTCCCACTCCGGGCACGTCCTCGATCAACACGTGCCCCTGACACAGCAGGGCGATCAGCGCCTGCTCGATCACATCGTGCTTGCCGACGATCACGCGCTCGACGTTCTGCAGGACGCTCTCGGCAACCGATCTGAGGTCCATGTCTGGCGCGGCGGTCGTCGTCATGAGCAGGCGCGCGAGTATATCGAGTTAGGAGGTGCCCCTCCTGGTATGGCGCCCTACTTGGGCCTCTGTTTCGCAGCGCGCCACAGCGCATCCAGCCCCGCGGCGTCGTACTGATCCAGTGTCCGCCCGGCGGCCCGCGCGGCCCCCTCCATCGCGCTGAACCGCTCCCGGAACTTCCGGTTCGCGGCCCGCAGTGCGTCCTCCGGGTCCAGTTTCAGCCAGGAGGCCAGGCGCACCAGCACGAAGAGCAGGTCTCCCAGCTCCTCCTTGCGCTCCTCGGCCGTACCTGCCTCCGCCAGCTCGCGCGCCTCCTCGGCCACCTTGTCGAGCACGCCGCTCACGTCGGGCCAGTCGAACCCCACCCGCGCAGCCCGGTCCTGGACCTGCTGTGAGTACGACAGTGCCGGCATCGAGACCGGCACGCCATCCAGCATCGATCGCTCCGCCTGGTCCTTCTTCGCGCGCTCCTCACGCTTCAGCTGCTCCCAGTTCCGAAGCACCACCTCCGCGTCATGCTCGCGCTGCTCGCCAAACACGTGTGGGTGGCGCCGGATCAGCTTGGCGTTGATCGCCGCGCACACGTCTCCCAGGCCGAAGTCGCCTTCTTCCTCCGCGATCTGCGAGTGGAAGACGATCTGCAGAAGCAGGTCTCCCAGCTCTTCCTGCAGCGCCGCCACGTCGCCCTTGTCCAGCGCGTCCAGCGCCTCGTACGTCTCCTCCAGGAGATACCGGCGCAGGCTGTCGTGCGTCTGCTCGCGGTCCCACGGGCAGCCGTCTGGCTCGGGGGCGCGCAGTCGCGCCATCACGTCGCGCAGCGTCGCCGGCTCCCGCAGCGCGTCCAGCGGTGCCAGCGCCGGTACCCACAGTGACGTCAGGTGCGCCACGTCGGGGCGCCGGTCGATCTCCCGGAGCGCCAGCCGCTCGACGCGCTCTTCCTGTGGCACTGCTGCCGCGTGGATCAGATAGACCGTGTGCTCGTCGCCGTAGTGCTCGGCCAGCGCCAGCTTGACCGCCGAGGCCACGCTTCTCGCGTACACCTGGCAGACCAGCAGCGGCACCGTTGGGTCCACGCGACCCAGCGCCAGTCCGTCGGCGACGCGCAGGTCCTCCCCGTCCAGCTCAGCCCCGGCCACCGGCGCCAGCGCCGTCAGCGCCGCGTCCACGAAGCTCAGCCCCGGCACCACGCGGACAGCGTGTCCGCGCCCCGACGCCGCGGCGCGCAGTCGGCGCACCGTGGCCTCGCCCACCAGCGGATGGCCCGGAACGGCGTACACCAGCTCGGCGTCCGCCGGCGTCGCGTCGGACCGCGTGAGCACGTCGGAGACGATCCGCTCGTACGTCTGGTCGAAGGTGTCTCCGTCGACATAATGCGCATCGCCCGACGGCGCGGCGGCAAGCGCGGGCCAGTCTTCGACCAGCGGATGGACGCGCGTGCGCAGGTACAGCCGCCCGTCCCGCGCGGCGTCTTCGATCGCCGTCTGCGCGTCGTGCGTCACCAGGCCGCGCGCCCCCGGTCCAAGCCCCACCACGGCGATCTTGCCCATCTGCCCGCGCCGAATCAGACGGTATCATCCGCCTCCGTTTTGACCGCCACCCAGACCCTCAAACGGACCCCACTCCACGCCACTCACGTCGCGCTCGACGCGCGCATGGTTCCATTCGGTGGATGGGATATGCCGGTTCAGTACCCCACCGGCGTCCTGGCAGAGCATCACGCCGTGCGCGACCGCGCCGGCCTGTTCGACATCGGCCACATGGGCCAGCTGGAAGTCGAAGGTCCCGACGCGCTCGAGTTCCTTCAGTGGGTGACCACACACGACGTCTCGCGCCTCGATGTGGGGGCAGCGCAGTACTCCCTGCTCTGCGACGAGCAGGGCGGCGTGATCGACGACATCATCGTCTACCGGCTGGCCGAGACGCGCTACCTGGTGATCGTCAACGCGTCGAACACCGAGGGCGACTGGGCGTGGATCGAGGGGCAGCTCGGGCGCCGGGGGCGCGGCGTCAACCCGGATCGCGTCATGCTGCGTCGCCTGTCCGAGCGCACGCTCCTCGCGCTCCAGGGGCCGGCCGCGACAGGCGTGCTCGCCGGCCTCACCCCCGCCGACCCCGGTGCGCTCGCCAACTACCACGCGGTCGAGACGTCGGTCGCGGCCGTGCCGGCGATGATCGCCCGCACGGGCTACACCGGCGAGCGCGGCTACGAGATCTCGTTCGACGCGACGCACGCCGCGCGGGTCTGGAGCGCGCTGCTCGAGGCGGGCAAGGAGGCGGGTGTCGTTCCATGCGGCTTGGGCGCGCGCGACACGCTCCGTCTGGAGGCGGGGATGGCCCTCTACGGCCACGAGCTGACGCGCGAGACGAACCCGTACGAGGCCAACCTCGAGCGCGTCGTCCGCCACGAGAAGGGTGAGTTCGTCGGTGCGGCGGCGCTGCGCGCCGTGCGCGACAGTCGCCCCGCCCGCAGGCTGGTGGGGATCGAGCTCGTCGATCGCGGCGTTCTCCGCGCCGACTACCCGATCCTGATCGACGGCGCACCCGTCGGGTCGCTCACCAGCGGCGGACCGTCGCCGACGCTGAAGAAGTCGATCGGTATGGGATATGTCCCCACCGCGCACGCCGCCGACGGCGCCGAAGTACAGATCGACATTCGCGGCAAGCCGCACGCCGCCCGCATCGTCCCACTGCCGTTCTACCGGCGCCCGAGACCAGTCCCTAGGTCAAGCTCCAGGAAAAACGCATGAACCCCACCACCAACCGCTACACAAAAGAGCACGAGTGGGTCCGTCTCGACGGCGACGTCGCCGTCGTTGGGATCACCGACTACGCCCAGGGTGAGCTCGGCGATGTCGTCTTCGTCGATCTGCCCGAAGTTGGACGCACGCTGTCACAAGGGCAGGTCTTCGGCGTCGTCGAGTCGGTCAAGGCGGCGTCCGACCTGTTTGCCCCGCTCTCGGGCGAGGTCATCGAGATCAACGCCGCGCTTGCCGACGCTCCCGACCTGGTCAACAAGGAGCCGTTCGAGGGCGGCTGGATGCTCAAGGTCCGGCCAAGCGACCGGAACGAGCTGGGCAAGCTGCTCGACGCCGCCGGCTACGAGGCGCACCTCAAGTCGCTCCACTAGCTCATGCCATCCTTCGTCCCCACGACCGCGCGCGAGCGCGACGAAATGCTGCGCGCCATCGGCGCGGCCAGCGTCGACGACCTGTTCAGAGACATCCCCGCCGAGTTCCGCAACCCCCAGCTCGACGTCCCGCCCGGTCTCAGTGAGCTGGAGGCCCTGCGCCACCTGCGCCAGTTGGCCGAGCAGAACCTTGATCTGGATCACCATCCCAGCTTCCTTGGCGCCGGCGCATACCGCCACTTCACACCGTCGATCATCGGCCACTTGGTCACGCGCGGCGAGTTCCTGACCTCCTACACGCCCTACCAGCCCGAGGTCGCACAGGGCACCTTGCAGTCGATGTACGAGTGGCAAAGTCTGGTGTGCGAGCTCACCGGCATGGACGTCTCCAACGCCGCGGTGTACGACGCGGCGACGGGCGTGGGCGAGGCTGCGCGCATGGCGTGCGCCGTCACGCGCCGCAAGAAGGTGCTCGTCGCCGAATCGGTCAACCCGTTCTACCGCGAGGTGCTGCGCACCTACGGCGGCGGCCCAGGCATCGAGATCCAACCCGTGCACGCTTGGTGGCGCGCCAAGGGTGACAAAGACGCGCCGCTGACACGCGTCGAGGACCTGGCCCAGTACGTCGACGAAACCGTCGCCTGCCTCATCATCCAGAACCCCAACTTCCTGGGCTGGCTCGAGAACGTCGACGGTCTGGCCGAGCGCCTCGCCGGCAAAGGCGCCATCCTCGTCGTCGTGACTGATCCCGCGTGTCTCGGCCTGCTCCGTCCGCCCGGCGCGT
Organism: Chloroflexota bacterium; assembly: GCA_035764305.1. Lineage (GTDB taxonomy): Bacteria > Chloroflexota > UBA11872 > UBA12225 > UBA12225 > DASTZM01. The sequence goes on from DASTZM010000802.1 coordinate 5,772, forward strand.
ACGGCGCCGGCATCGTCGTCGGGGAAGGGAAGTGGACCGGAGGCCCGGTCGACTTTGGTGGGCCGCAGGTGGGCATGTTCGCCTGCAAGAGCGACTACGTCCGTCAGCTCCCCGGGCGCATCGTCGGCGCGACCGTTGACCACGACGGCAACCGCGGCTACGTGCTCACGCTCGCGACCCGCGAGCAGCACATTCGGCGCGAGAAGGCGACGTCCAACATCTGCACCAGCGAGGCGCTGATCGCGCTCTGCACCACCATCTATCTCTGCCACCTCGGCAAGCAAGGCCTGCGAGAGGTCGCGGAGCAGTGCGTCCAAAAGTCGCACTACCTCGCCGACCAGATCGCGGCGCTAGACGGCTACGCCGTGCTCAGCGGCGGCCCGTACGTCAAAGAGTTGGTCGCCAAGTGCCCGCGGCCCGCCGCGGAGATCAACCGCGCGTTGCTCGAGCGCGGGATCGTCGGCGGGTTCGACCTCGGGCGCTACTCCGACGTCCTTTCGGACTGCCTCCTGCTGTGCTGCACCGAAGTGACCACGCGCCAGGAGATCGACCAGCTCGCCGCGGCGCTCAAGGAGATCGGCTAGTGGTCCGCGCCAAGTCCGAGCCGCTGATCTTCGAGAAGTCCGTCCCCGGGCGCCGCGCCGGCGTCCTGCCGCCGCTCGACGTCCCCGCGAAGCCGCTTGAGGAGCTCATCCCCACCGCCGAGCAGCGCACGAGCTTGAGACTCCCGGAAGTCAGCGAGCTCGACGTCGTGCGCCACTTCACCCGCCTCTCCAAGCGGAACTTCTCGGTGGACGGCGAGTTCTACCCGCTCGGCTCGTGCACCATGAAGTACAACCCGCGCGTCGACGAGAACGTCGCGTCCATGCCGGGATTCCGGCAGCTGCACCCACTGCAGCCCGAGGAGACCGCGCAGGGAGCGCTGCGTGTGCTCTACGAGCTGGAGCGCCTGTTGGGCGAGATCACCGGCCTCCCGGGCGTCTCGGCCCAGCCGGTCGCCGGCGCGCACGGCGAGTTCACCGGAATCTTGGTCGCGCGCGCGGCGCACGAGAAGCAGGGGCGCGCGCGGCATAAGGTCCTCATCCCCGACTCGGCCCACGGCACCAACCCCGCCACCGCCGCGATGGTCGGCTACGAGGCCGTGACCATCGGCCATGATCGCCGCACGGGCGAGCTCGACGTCGAGGACTTCAAGTCCAAGCTCGACGAAGACTGCGCCGCAATCATGATGACGGTCCCCAACACGCTGGGGCTGTTCGAGCGGCAGATCGCCGAGATCTGCCGGCTGGCCCACGACGTCGGGTGCTACGTCTACTGCGACGGCGCCAACATGAACGCCATGGTGGGGCAGGTGCGCCCCGGGGACCTGGGCGTCGACCTCCTCCACATCAACCTGCACAAGACGTTCGCCGTCCCCCACGGCGGCGGCGGTCCCGGCGGCGGCGCCATCTGCGTTACCCAGGCCCTGGAGCCCTTCCTGCCCGCGCCGGTGGTCGGACGCCGCGCGGACGGCACGTACTTCTTCGACCACAACCGGCCGGACACGATCGGCCGCGTGCACGGCTTCTACGGCAACTTCAACGCGGCGCTGCGCTCGTACACCTACATCCTGATGCACGGCAAGGAGGGCCTGCCCGAGATCGGCGCCAACGCCGTGCTCAACGCCAACTACCTCCTCTCACGTCTGAAGGGGCACTACACGCCCTACGTCGACCGCACGTGCATGCACGAGTTCGTGCTGGACGGGCGCAGCCTGCGCGAGCACGGGCTCAAGACTCTTGACCTTGCGAAGCGGCTGATCGACTACGGCTACCACCCGCCCACGATCTACTTCCCCCTGATCGTCCCTGAGGCGATCATGATCGAGCCGACCGAGACCGAGAGTCGCGAGACGCTCGACGCCTTCGCCGATGCGCTGATCGCCATCGCCCAGGAGGCGCGCGACCACCCCGAGCTCCTGCACGACGCCCCCCACGAGACGCCCGTGGGTCGCCTCGACGAGGTCCGCGCCGCGCGCCAGCCCGATCTCCGCTGGCGCGCGGACACATCCAATGTGGACGGCGGCGGCCCGAACGTCGAGGGCCGCGTCTAGGTTCTCAGCAGCTCCTCGATCCGCTCCCGCCGCGGCAGCGACGGCCCGGCGCCCATCACCGTGCACGCCAGCGCTCCCGCGGCGCAGGCGAAGCGGACCGCCTCGTCCATCGCCTTGCCCTCCGCCAGCGCGACCCCAAGCGCGCCGCAGAAGGCATCTCCCGCCGCCGTTGTGTCCACCGCCTCGACCGCGGGCGCCGGCACGGCGATCGGCTCGCCGCCCTGTTCGAGCACCAGCGCGCCGCGCTCGCCCAGCGTCAGCAGGATCGTCTTCACGCCGCGCCCGGCCAGCACCCGCGCCGCTTCCACCGCCCCCTCCCGCGTCGTCGCCGGCACACCGGTCAGGAGCTGCGTCTCACTCTCGTTCGGCGTCAGCACGTCCACCGCGGCGTAGAGCGCGTCCGGCAGGTCGCGCGCCGGCGCCGGATTCAGGATCACCCGCACGCCCGCCTGCCGCGCGATCTTCGCCGCCGCCAGCGACGCCTCGAGCGGTACTTCCAGCTGCAGCAAGAGCACATCCGCCGCCGAGATCGCCCCTCGCGCCTTGCGCACGTCCTGCTCGGTCAGGCGCATGTTGGCCCGCGGCACGACCACGATGGCGTTGCCGCCGTGCGGATCGACGACGATTCCCGCCACGCCCGTCCCCTCGTGCGCGTCCCGCACGACGTGGCGCAGCACAACACCCTCCTCCTCCAGCGCGCCCGTGACGTCGCGGCCGAACGAGTCGCTGCCCAGCCGCCCGATCATCTCCACGCGCGCCCCGGCGCGCGCCGCGGCCACGGCCTGATTCGCCCCCTTGCCGCCGATGAACATCCCGAACGCGCTGCCGGCCAGCGTCTCGCCGCGCTCGGGCAGGCGAGGCGCGCCAAAGACCAGGTCGACGTTGAAGCTCCCCACCACGCACACCCGCGGCCGATCGAGTGATCCAGTCATGGAGGTAGGCTATACTGCGCTCTGTACCCAGGCAGGAGGGGGAGCGTACCGATGGGCTTTTTGGACAAGCTGTTCGGCGGCGGTAAGAAGGCTGAACCGCAGGCGCCAAGCGTCAGCATCCCGTACACCAGTGGTCCGGGTGACACCTGCCGCAGCCTGGCCAAGCGCTTCTACGGCGACGAGAGCCAGTGGCAGCGGATCTACGACGCCAACGCGCGCCTGATCAAGGACGAAGTCCAGTCGGGCACCGACCAGTTGCTCGTAGGGACCGGAATGACGATCAAGGACCCCAAGTTCGACATCAACGGCCAGCCGGTGAGCGCGGGCGCAAGCGCCACTAGCGCCTAAGTCCCGCGCGGCGAGGCTGCTTAGCCTCCCACGAGCCCGTGTAGCTAGTCCTCCGGCGCCGCCCCCGATGGGCGGAGGAGGCGGTACACGTAAGCCGCTCCGGCGAAGCCCGCGGCCAGCGCGACGGCGCTCACTCCCACCGAGAGCGCCGTCTTGAGCGCACCGCCCCCACCTCCCCTATCCAGGGGTCCCGGGTAGCCTGTCAGGTGGCGGCGCAGCATCCGCTCCTGCTGTTCCCCCGCGTCCACCAGTCGTGTGAAGACCCCCCGCAGCCGGTCGTCGTTCGTCTGCGACGCTGCGTACCGCGCCAGCGCGATCCCTCCCACCACCTGGTCGAGCGCCCGCACGAGCAGCTCTCCGGCGTCGACCTTCCCGCCCGCCATCGTCCGCCTAGTATGCCGCCTGGCACACCGCGACCCAAGGCGGGCGGGAAACGTAAGGCGGAGTTACTCCGCCCCGTAGCCAGTCAGCAGGTCGGCGCGCGCCTGGTCGTCGAACACCGGCAGCGGTCCGGCGATGCCCGTCCCCACCACGCCGAACCGGCCAATCCCGGTCCACGCCGTCCCGGCGTTGAGCAGCGCCGCCTGCTGCGGCGACCCCATCGTGCTGATCGTCTGCGGTCCTGGCTCGTCGGCGAACGCCGCCTGCACACCGGCGACCTCGACGGCCATCAGTCCGGCGCCGTCCGGGATGACCGCGGAGATGCCCAGGCCCACCTGGCCCGTGCGGCCCAGGCCTGAGTACGCCGTCCCCGCGTTCAGCTGCGCCGCAAACATCGGGGGCAGACTCTGCGCCCCCACCGGGCCCGCGCTGCTGAGCAGCAGCGCCGCTGCGGTGGGGAAAGCGGTGAGTGCGATCCGTACGTTCATTGGCTCCGTCCTTGCTCGTGGTCTGCCCCCCTTTGAGGCAGGACGGATGCCAGCGTAAGCGCATTACGCTTGCGGACGGATTACGGAAGAGTTACGAGGCGGTTAGCGCGCCGCCCTCCGGGTGTGGGACGCTAGCGAACGGGCCGCAGACCCCCCGGTCCACCTCGGCCATGGCGCGGCTCGGCACGCGCGTCGTTCACCGGCTCGTTGATCAGTACCTCGCCGTTGCGGATCTTGATGTTGAATCCACACTCCGGGTTGATGCACACCCACGCCTTGTAGTGAACCGACGCGCCCTGCCCCCCGAAGTCCGAGAGCGGCACCAGCTCCCCATCCCCGCACTCCCGGCAGCGCGGAAAGCTCCCCGCGCCACCACTCTGGCTCTCATGCGTCCCCTGGCTCATGCGACCACCTATCCCTTGTCCGTCTTCACCGCGGCCGCCTCCGACCGCTGCTCCACTTCCCAGCAGCGCTTCTTGTAGCAATTCAGGATCGTCTCGCGTGCCACCTGCACGTCGTCTGTGACCACCAGCCGCTCCAGGTCTTCCACGGCGATCTTGCCTTCCGCCAGCACGGTCTCTTTGATCCACGCCAGCAAGCCGCGCCAGTAGCGCTCGCCAAACAGCACCACCGGGAAGTTCCTGATTTTCCCGGTCTGGATCAGCGTCAGCGCCTCAAACAGCTCGTCCATCGTGCCGAAGCCGCCGGGGAAGATGACGAAGCCAGTCGCGTACTTCACAAACATCGTCTTGCGGACGAAGAAGTAGCGGAAGTTCAGCGCGACGTCGACATACCGATTCGTTCCCTGCTCGAACGGCAGCTCGATGTTGCAGCCGATCGACACGCCGCCCGCGTCCTTCGCGCCGCGGTTAGCCGCCTCCATGAAGCCGGGACCGCCGCCCGTGATGATCGCGAACCCATCCTGCGCCAGCAGGCGCGCCAGCTCGCCACACTGCGCGTAGAGCGGGTCGTCTTCCGTGACACGCGCAGAGCCGAAGATGCACACCGCGGCGTCAACCTCGGCCAGCGTGTCGAATCCGCTGACGAACTCCCCCTGGATGCGCAGCACGCGCCACGCGTCGGCGGCGCCCGGAGAGGTGGTGCCGTCGCGCTCGAGCGACGGTCGCGGCCGGCGGTCGAGAAGCTTCTCGTCCTCGGTTGGCTGGCCGAGCCGCTTGGATTGGTTGAGCGGGGTATTGGGTATCAGAGCAAAGAAAGGCTACCGCGAGCCCGCGCGCGTCTCTTGCGCGCGCGTTCACGCCCGGCGTTAGGCCGCGAGTCGCAGGATCGACGGGCCGCCGTACCCGGACGCGGCCAGCTGGAGCGCCGCGACGCGTGCGGCATCGGCCCGCTGCTTGGCCTCCCGATAGGTGTGAACGCGCCGGTCGTAGTCGTCTGGATCGTAGGCACGTCCCAGCAGCGCATCCAGCTTGGCCTGGTACAGGCGCACTTCGGCCTCGGCCAGAATCTCTTCGGTAACACTCGTGCTGTCGGGGAATCGCCGCTGCAACATGATGTAACCGAAACGCAAGAGGTGTGCCACGTGTTGTGGCACACCTCTCAGTTCGGCCTAGACCGGCACGGGCGGAGGGACTCGAACCCCCAACCAATGGTTTTGGAGACCACTACTCTGCCAATTGAGCTACGCCCGTCTGCGCGCCAAGTATATCTCGGCTTTTCACCCTCGATCGGCTGGTAGCCCCGGGGTGACTCGAACACCCGACACGCGGTTTAGGAAACCGCTGCTCTATCCCCTGAGCTACGGGGCCGTGACCGGCCGGAGCGGCGCCCGCGCGCCTCAACCGACGCGGACCGAGGCGTCGGCTACTATGCGTGCCGATGCGCGCCGGCCCCGATTCTAACGCCGGCACCCCCGTAGACGAAGGCGATCCGCCGCTCGTCTCGACCACCTGGCTGGCCCAGCACCTGGACGACCCGCGCGTGCGCATCGCCGACGTGCGCTGGTACCTCCCCAACGCCGGCAAGACCGGCCGCGCCGAGTACCAGCGGGGCCACCTTCCCGGCGCGGTCTTCGTCGACCTCGACACTCAGCTCGCCGCGCCACCCGGCACCGGACCGGGACGGCACCCTATCCCGGACGCGCAGCGCTTCGCCCGCGCGATGTCCGCCGCGGGTGTGGGAGCGGACACGCACGTCGTCGCCTACGACGATGCCGGCGGCGCGATCGCCGCGCGCCTGTGGTGGCTGCTGCGCCACTACGGCCACTCGCGCGTCTCGGTCCTCGACGGCGGCTTCACGGCCTGGCTCGCCGAGCGCCGCCCCGTCACGACCGACGAGCCCTCCATCCGGCCGGCCGCGTTCCACGCCCAACCGGGCGGTGAGAGAGTCGTCGACAAGACCGCGGTCCAGCGTCTTGCCGCCGATCCGGGCGCGGTAGTGCTGGACGCACGCGCCGCCGAGCGCTACGAGGGGGTCACCGAGCCGGTCGATCCGCGTCCCGGCCACGTCCCGGGCGCGCTCAGCGCGCCGTTCGCCGGCAACCTGACCCCGCAGGCGACGTTCCTCGATCGCAACGCACTCCGCCGGCGCTACGAGGCGCTCGGCGTTACACCACACAAGCAGGTCGTCGCGTACTGCGGCAGCGGCGTGACTGCCTGCCACACGCTGCTGGCGCTCCACCTCGCCGGGTTCCGGCACGCGGCGCTCTACGAAGGAAGCTGGTCCGACTGGTCCTCCGACCCCACCCTGCCCGCCGCGACGGGCCCCCGACCTCACCCACTTACGACTGGGTAGCGCATACGGGATTCGAACCCGTGATCTCCGCCTTGAGAGGGCGGTGTCCTAGGCCACTAGACGAATGCGCCGTATGACTGCGCGATTCTATCAGCTTTGGGCGCCCCGCCTCCTGGCGGCGCGCGGTCCGCTGCTCGCGGCGCTGCTCTCATTCGTCGCCTGGCAGCCCTTCGTCCGGCCCGACTTCGATGTCTGGCGCGCGGACGATGGCGAGTACCACCTGCTGCGCGTCTACGTCTTCGAGCGCGCCTTCCTGGACGGCCAGCTGCTGCCCCGCTGGACGCCCGACCTCTTCGTCGGCTTCGGGTATCCGATCTTCAACTTCTACGCGCCGGGGACCTACTACGCCGCCCTCATCCTGCGCGCGCTCGGTCTCGATGTCTACAGCACCGTCCAGGCGCTTGGCGCTCTCGCCGCCTGTGTCGGGGCAGCGGGAGCGTACTGCCTCGCGGACGCGCTGACGAGCTCCCGCTCGCGGGGCGCACGCGCCATGGCTGGCCTCACGGCGGCGCTTGCCTATGCGTACGCGCCGTATCCCTTCATCACCAACCTGCTGATCCGCGCCGACCTGGCTGAGGCGCTCGGTCTCGCCCTGCTTCCGTGGGTCGCGTTGACCGCGTGGGCCGCCGGGCGGTCGCCCGGGGTGCGCACGGCCGTGGGCGCCGCGCTCGCCGTCGCCGCCGTCATCCTGACGCACAACCTGACCGCGCTCGTCGCGCTCCCCGTCGCCCTCGCGTTCGGGATCGCTGGCGCCATCTGCGGCCCCGCGCCGCAGCGCGTGCGGGCGCTCGCGCACACCGGCGCCGCGCTTGCTCTCGCTCTCGGCGCGACGACCTTCTTCTGGCTGCCGGCGCTCCTCGAGCAGCGCCACGTCCAGATCGAGGTCGCGCTGGCGAGCGGCCACAAGGCGCCCGTGACGTGGCTGATCGACCCCCTGGGCGCGACGGCCCAGACTGGCGACCCACGCAACCCCCAGACTGCGGCGGGGCCGCTCGACCTGCACCCCGCCTACCCCTACGACCTCAACTACCCGCCCAAGCCGTCGCTCGCGCAGGGCGCGCTCGCGCTCGCCGCCCTCGGCCTCCTCGGGATTGGCGCCG
>DASTZM010000803.1:0-2359 GCA_035764305.1 Chloroflexota bacterium
GCGACGCGCACCTGGGGCACGTGTTCGAGGACGGCCCGAAGCCCACGGGGCTGCGCTACTGCATGAACTCGGCGGCGCTCCGGCTCAGGAAGAAGGAATGAAAAAGACCCCGGGGCATCGCCCCGGGGCCGGCCAGGACGACCCGCGCTAGTTCTTCACCGCGCTCGTCTTCACCACCGTCTTCTTCGCCGGCTTGATGCCCGCGGCGAGGATCTTTCCCTGGATCGGCGCGGTACCCGGCACGACCGCGGCCGTCTGGATCATGGCGGCCTGCGGCGTGGCGACGGCCTTGCTGGCGGCCGGGGCGGTGCGCGCGGCGGCGGCCGAGGGCGCCGCCGTGCTCGCCGCGGTGGCGGTGACCAGCCCGCAGTCGGAGTCCTTGAGGGCCACCGGCGCGCCGGCGCGGAAGTCGCCCTGCACGCCGTTCACGCCGTTGTAGCGGCCGGTGAGCGCGATGCGCCGCTGCGCGTCGTTCAGGTACTTCTCCAGGTTCTCGGTGACGGTCTTCGTGCCGCCCTGCGGCTCGATCACCATCGCCGAGATCTTGTCGTTCTTGCCCTTGCCGACGTTGGCGACGCTGGCGGTGTACTCCTGCGACCAGCCCTTGTAGTCGGTGTGCTCGTACACGGTGACCTTGGCGTTGCCGTTGATGCTGATGGCGGTCACCTCGTCGTTCATGTTGCCGCCGCCGGAATCCCACTTCTCGTCCTTGAAGCGGCGGATCTCCTTGCGCGACGACGTGGTCCAGCACTTCTTCTTGCCGCCGTAGCTGGTGTGCTCGTGGGCGCAGACCGTGACGCTGCCGGGCGCCTTGGCGTAGGTCATCTCCGCCGGGCCGCGCACGATCACGTTGGTGGACCAGGGTATGTTGTCGAGCTTCTGCTCGGCGACCACGAACTGCACCGTGAGGGCCTGCTTCGGGCCCACCGGGACGTCGATGCCCTGGTCCCAGCCGACCGTCTCGGTGTAGGTCTTCTCCTGGGTCTCGGTCTTGGAGTAGTTGAAGGACTGCGAGGCCGAGCCGCCGAGGCCGACGGGGCTCTCGTAGCTCACGGTGACGCTGGTCTCGCCGCCGAGGGTCGTGGACTTGCTGAAGGTCTCGGAATTCTCGGTGGACTTGTTGACCGTGGAGCGGCCCAGCACCTCGCGGTCGTTGCAGTTGGCGATGCGCTGCTGCAGCAGCACCAGCGGCTTCTCGGGCACGACGGTGGGCAGCGTGAACTTGATGCCGTCGGTGTTGATGTCGCCCTTGAGCTTGACGGCGGTGAGCTTGTAGCCGTCCGAGGTTTCCTTGGCGCTGCTCTGCTTCAGCCGCTGCAGGACGACTTCGGTCGGGTTGACCTGCTGGGCGAGCGCGCTGGCGCTGCCGAGGGCGGCGAGGGCCGCGAGGAGCACGCGGGACTGTTTGGACTTCATTCTTGTCGATCTCCCTGATCTTTATTGGCGCGCGTGCGCGCCGGCGGCGGGTCCGCCGGCGTCCGCGTGCAGCGGGCGAGGCTACCTTGCCCGGCGTGCCTCCACAAGCCTTGCCTCAGCCGGCGTTGGCCGGCTCGATCTTGCCGAGCTTCTCGAGCCTGAGGCGTATCGAGCTTTGCGTGCGCTGGTGCTTGCGCGCGATCTCGCCCAGGCTCGCCCCGGCGTCGAACTCGGTGACCAGGACCCGGTCTTCGCCCTCGGTCCAGGGCTTGCCGAAGTTGGCCGGCAGGCGCTCGCGGCGCTTCTCGCGCTCGACCTCCTTCTGCATGAGGTCCACGGCGGAGAAGAGCGCCCGCAGGGTGCGCGGCTCGGCATAGGGGCTGTGCTCGGGATACGCCTCGCCGGTGACGGGATTCACGCCGTCGGCGAGCGCGCGCACGATGGGCAATGCGGCATCGAGTTGCATGGGGAGTCCTTCCTGGGCTGTTGGGGGGCTCGGCGCGCAAGTGCGGGCCGAGTGATCCAAGAACGCCAGGTTCGCAACGCGCGTTGACGCGACCCTCTGCCCGGCCCTCTCCCAAGGGAGAGGGGGCAAGTGCTACAGCGCGTCGAGGTCGATGGGCGGGCGCCCGGAGAACATGTCCACCGCCAGCGCCGCGGCGCCGATGGTGCCGGCGTGGTTGCCGTACTTCGCGATGGCGACCCTCACCGCCTTCGCCGCCTTGGCCGAGGCGTGGGAGTCGATCGACTTGGAGATCTCGCGGCGGATGAGGCGCGGCATCGCCTCCACCAGCCCGCCGCCGAGGATGAGGACGTCGGGATTGAGGAAATCCACCAGATTGGAGAGCGCCGCGCCCACCACCCGCACGCGGCTGCGCACCAGCTTCTCCACCCGCTTGTCGCCGCGCTTGATGGCATCGGCGAGGTCTCCGGCCTTGATGTC
>DASTZM010000804.1:0-2794 GCA_035764305.1 Chloroflexota bacterium
GATCCATGGTGGCGTCGTAGGCGGATGCCGAAACAAGAACTGGCTCGACCGGGCGTCCCAGACGGTCGTCAACGCGCTGGACGGTCTCGAACGTTGGCGCATCGGTGAAGGCGACGACGAGGCCGCTTTCGTCGTCGTATAGAGGCAGCGCGCCGAGCGCTCGCGCGTCCCGCGCCGGGAGCAATCGCGCGACGTCGAGGCTCGGGTCCCATCGGTCGAGGGGAACGTAGGGAACGCCAGCCTGCTCCGCGAGCGCCTCGGCTACCTGCTCTGACGAGAGCAGCCGGAGGTGGACGAGCGCATCACCGAGACGGACGCCCGAGCGGGCCTGGACGGCCAGGGCCTCGTCGAGCTGCGCCGGCGTGATCAGCCCGCGGGTGACCAAGCGGGAGCCGAGGCGAGAGGTGTCATCGATAGGGAGCAGGTCGAGGGCGGCACGCCTGACGGGGGGATCCGCCACCTGGCTGGTCATAGGTCTGCCTGCCGTGACGCAGACGACGTGCCGCGAGAGTTACGAAAGAGCGTCAGTTCGGCAACGCCGACTAGCGAGAGGGCGAGGCGCCGCCCGCTAGGAGCTGACGGGTCATGTCGGAGGCGAGCTGGGCCAGCAACGTCGCCGCGCGGTCGTACGCGGCACCCCCGGGGGCGATGCCAGGGGTGGCGGCTGCCGGGAGCAGGTCTTCGTCCGACTGCTCGACGAACAGCGCGACTCGGGCGTGCATCTGTTCCGACCGACCGGCGAGGGTGAACGGCGCCTCCCAGTACAGGACGCTGAGACGTTCACGCTCCACGCGGCTCCTGGGTTCCATGGTGTTGATCAGGGTGGCGACGGCGCCGCCGTCGAGACTGATCATCCGCGTGCCGACGACGCTGCCGCCGTGGTAGACACGGCAGGCTTCGAGCCCGTACGCGCGCAGGGCGCGCTTGTCAGGTGTAGTGATGAGCTGGCCGTAGATCCGCGCGCCGTCGGCGGAGCGGAGGGTCAGGGCGTAGGACTCGCTGCGTGGTCCGAAGAGGTTCTGGACGGGCATCGTCTGGCGGGCGGAGATGCGCCAGCCGGTGGGCACCTTGAAGTAGTCAAGGTTCGATTGCAGCGTGCCGCCCGGGGCGCCGATGGGAGGGAGCGGCGCAAAGGCGCTGAGGCGTGCACCGCTGAGGGCGAACAACGCGGTCAGGCCGAGCACGACCGCAAGCGTGCGGGCGGTGATTGACAGTGGCCGACGGGGGAGATCGGGGGCGGGCGGCAGCTTCCCGCCGGGCATGAAGACCCACAGCGCGAAGAAGACGAGGCCGAGCAGGGCGGCGCCGAGCACCGGGTGAAGCGTGCCGAGGGCGAACTCGGCGCCGATGCGGTCGGCCGCGACGACCAGTCCGGCGACGCGGGCGATGTTGGCGGCCAGGACAAGCAGCGCGCCGATTCCCATCCAGGGGAGCGCTTTGCGCCACGGGATGCCGAAGTGCACGCTGGCGGGAACGAGCGAGGCGAGCACGGCCATGCCCGCGCTCGACCCCGAGCAGGCATCGGCCACGATCATGCGCCACTGCTGGGGACCGGAGCCGATCAGCACACGCGGGTCGGGGCCAGCGGGAAGAAGATGGGCGCCGAGACTGGTGGCCAGGGGCCGGGCGAGCTTGGCGGTCCACATGGAGAGCGGCTCCGAGACCATGGCCTGAAGCCAGATCAGTGGCTCGGGCCAGAGAAGCAGCGCGCCGACGGCCGCGAGTCGATGGAAGTAGACGGTCTGCGCTCCAGAGAGGAGGACGGAGAGGCCGAGCGCGAAGAGACCGGCCGCGAGCAGATCAAGGCGGCTGGACCAGAAGTACCAGCCGTAGGTGTCCGCACCGCGCCAGAGCAGCCATGCGGCGCTGCCTAGCAGGGCGAGCCCGATGGGCAGGTCGATAGCGCCTTCGAGCTGCCCGCGGCGGGAGAGCCCCGAGCGCTCACGGCGCCGGACGGAGGCGGCGGCGAGCCAGATGACGAGGAAGGGGATGATGGGAGAGAGACCCGCGGGGTTCTCGGCGCCCAGGAGCGGCGCAAGCGAGAGGAAGGAGCGCGAGAACGCGAGGAAGGTCGCGCCGCCGATCAGCACGGGGATCCACGCGGGGTGGACGGACCGGAGGCGGGCCGACGCGAGCGGGCTGGGGAGTGCGGCGCGCTGGAGCATGGCTGGCCTCTCTGAGAAGTGGGGTCTAGGCTGGATGCGCGGTGAGGACAGACCGCGGGTGGCGCCGGCGCCGCACCGCATGCGCGACGGCGGCGGCGCCCAAGGCGATGGCGGGATACGCCGCGGCGACGGGGACAAGGGGGACATTCTGGGCAACCCGGACGACGCCATCCTCACACGGGCCGTGCAAGATGCTGAAGGAGCCGTTCCAACTGGTGTCCACTACCGCTTCCGCATCGACCACGGTGGTGCCGAGCGTTGCCGGGTCCGAGGTGGAGTAGTAGGCGACGCTCTGCTCGAATCCAGAGCGAGGCACGGCCTGCTGCACACCGTTGGCCCATTCGACCATGATCGTGGGGGGCGGGTTGGTGGGGATCTGGCTGATGTAGAACTGCCACTCCCCGGCGACGCAGGTGTAGCCGCCAAGCGGCGCGGCGTGGACGCTGGTGGTGCCGAGGACGCCGCCGTGGTCGACGTTCGGCGGACCGGGAGGCGTCTCAACCGCGAACACGGTCGCCTGCAGCCACAGCCAGCAGAGCACGGCGCTGAACACCGCGATCGGCAGGGCTGCGAAGCGCGCTGCGAGCTGCAGACCTCTCATGGGTGTGTCCTTTCGCTAGTGGGAGAGT
>DASTZM010000805.1:0-2971 GCA_035764305.1 Chloroflexota bacterium
GTCCAGGTCCACATACATCACGCGCCGTCCCCGCTCCACCAGCCACGCAATCGCGATCGCCGCGTCGTTGAGCACGCCAAATCCGCTCGCCCTGCCTGGCATGGCGTGGTGGTTCACGCCCCCCGCCGGCGAGAAGGCGAAGTCGCACTCGCGCGTGTCGACCAGACGCGCCGACTCGATCGCTGCCCCGGCGGCGAGCCGGTAGTACTCGTGCATCCCCTCGAAAGCCGGCGTGTCGCCGTGACTCGACAGTCCCCACCGCGCCGCATCGCCGTTGCGCCGTGCGGCGGGCAGCGAGAGACGCTCCACCGCGTCGACGTATTCCGGCGTGTGGACGCGCAGCACGTCCTCGCGCGAGGCCGGTGTTGGAGCCACGACTCGCGCCGCACCCGAGTCGAACACTCCCGCCGCGCGGAGTAGCTCGTGGCACGCCCGTGCCCGCTCCGGCTTGAGCGGATGATCCGGACGCAGAATCGGCCGCGCCAGCGCGGCGTCGTAGACGAACGCCGCGCTCATCGCGCCGAGAATCGGAACGAGTACAGCCGAGTCTCCGGCGCGTGCAGCCGGAACGCCAGCCGAAACGCCCCCACCCGCGGGGCCGCCGCCAGCGTCTGACCGTCTTCGTCCAGGAAATCGACGCTTACCGGACCTTCGGCATCGACCTCCACCGTCGCCTCTCCCGCCGCCGCGATCGGCACCGTGACCACCGTCGCCGGGAGCGCCGCGCCGCGCCGCGGCGTCAGGTACGCCCACCGGTCCACCGGCAGCTCGGCCACGCCGACCGCGGCCGGCATCCGGAACGGGTCCGCCCCGTGGCGCCACGTCGACCCCGCGTAGTACAGCCGCTCGATTCCCAGCGCCGGAAAGCGCACCGGCCGCGTCACGCCGAAGTCCATGAACACGATCCCGCTGTCCCACTCCCCTGGCGCGCCCGTCGGAAGAAACACCTCCTCCCGAAACGGCCGCTGGAAGACCCGGCCGTCTCGCGACGTCGCCAGGCACGCCTCGTAGCGCGCGTCCCAGTGATACCGCCCATACAGACACAGGTACTGGCCGTCGGCCGGCCAGACCGTTCCCCAGTAGATCTGCTCGCTGCGCGGCTCACCCGCCGGGTCCAGGATCCGCCCCGCCACACGATGCCCGCGCCGCAGGATCGCCGGCTGCCCGTGCGGGTCGTCCACGTCCAGCAGCGGCTCGTCTCCGCGCCAGCGGATCAGGTCGCCGGAGCGCAGCATACCCAGTGCGCGGTGTCCCGAAGAGCTCGTCCGCCCCACCGCCACGTAGTCGCCCGTCGCCGGGTCCCGGAAGCTCGGACCGCCGTGCTCCGCCAGGTGATGCATCCCCTCCATCGGGGCCTCGGTGCGCCAGCGCACGCCATCCGGCGAAGTCACCAGCCAGCGCCGCGGGTCCTTGGTCCACGCGCCGCGGATCAGCGTCCCCTTGTAGCGCCGCTCCTCGTCGGGCTCGTCCTCATCCAGGAGCCACGTCACGCGGCATTCGCCCGCCTCGTCCCGCTCCCCGTCGAGTACCACTCCCTGCTCGTCCGCCTCACACCAGCGCCACTCCAACCCGTCGTCGCTCTCCATCCTTCCGTACACCCCGTTCCCCATCGGCCCCCGCGGCCCCAGCTCCATCAGCAGCCGTCCGCGGTCGCGCCACACCCGTGGCGCGCCCAACGGGCGCACCTCCGCTCCCCGCCACTGCGCGACCTGCTCGGGCGTGATCAGGGGACCGTCCAGCCTCCGCGGGCACTCCAGCGTCCGCTCGATACCCCGCAGATCCGCCACCTCCAGCAGGTCGATGAACAGCACGCGCCTCCGATCGCGCGTCGACAGCATCGCCGGCTCTGGCTCCGCCGCGATGACGTGCTCAGTCAGCCCGTACCCGGCGCGGCTCGCCTCCAATGGCGGACCAAAACCTGTGTCCGGACCGAGCCACCGGGCGACGTACGAGTGGCGGCGCAGCGGGTTGGTCCAGAAGCACCACACCACGCCGTGCCGGTCGGTGCGAAGCTCCGGCGCTCCGAGATGCTCGAACGCCGGGTGGAGACGCCCGTCAAACGCGTCCTGCTCCATCCGGTCCCGGACCAGGATCTCCTGCGCCCGAGCCACCCACCCCCGTCGCCACGCGCCATCCTGGGCCCGAAACGCGTAGCCGATTGACGAACCGCCCGCTTCGCGCGCGGCCGGATAGCGCTCTTCGCGACTCCACGAGTGGCCCGCCGGTGGGGCCGGAGCGGCTTTCAGCCCGTCGATTCGGAACACGATCAGCTGCCCGCCGCCCCACGCCTCGGCCACCTGCGGCGCCGAGACCGGCCCTTGTGCCGCGAGCTCCTCCTCGCCGCCCGGCAGCCGCAGCCAGATCTGCGCGTCGAGCTTCCCGCCTGGCAGCTCGATCCGCTTCTCGAAGACCTCTGCCGGCCTACTGGCCGGCAAGGATCTTGTCGCCCTC
This sequence comes from Chloroflexota bacterium, assembly GCA_035764305.1. Classification (GTDB taxonomy): domain Bacteria; phylum Chloroflexota; class UBA11872; order UBA12225; family UBA12225; genus DASTZM01. The sequence goes on from DASTZM010000805.1 coordinate 2,452, forward strand.
CCGCGTCGCTTCCATCATCGCCTCGCGCGCCGACACCTCTCCCTTGAAGGCCCGCGCCGCCGCGCTCTGGATCGCCGTCTGCCAGCGCTGGTACTTGCCGTGCAGCGGCAGCGGCACCGCCTTCTCTGATGCCTCGATCACCACCTTCTTGAGGTCGGGGTACTGCCCCAGCCACGTCTCGGCCTTGGCGACGCTCCTCAGCGACGGAATCACCCCTGCGCCGTTCGCGTTGGCCAGCTTGAGCTGCACGTCCTTGCTCGCGGCGAACTTGACCCACTGGAAGGCGGCGTCGACCACCTTCGACTCGCCGTACACCATCTGCGGCTCGTTGTTGATCGCCGGCACGCTCTTCCCCGTCTTCGGCGCGGTGGGGATGTGTGCCAGCCCCCACTTGGCCTGCCCTTTCTCGATCATCGACACCGCGCCGGGCAGGTCGACCGACTGGCTGACGCCAATCAGCCCCTTGCCGAACGGATCCCCCACCGCATCGCGGAACGCCGGGAGCGTGTCCTCCCACAGC
>DASTZM010000806.1:0-6339 GCA_035764305.1 Chloroflexota bacterium
CGCCCGCACGATGCCGCGCAGGTCGCCGCCCACCAGCGTGATGCCCGACGCCGCCATCGCCACGTCGGTCCCCGTGCCGATCGCCACGCCGAGGTCGGCCTGCGCCAGCGCGGGAGCGTCGTTGATCCCGTCCCCCACCATCGCCACCACCCGGCCGCTCGCCTGGAGCTCGCGCACCTTCGCCGCCTTGTGCTCGGGCAGCACGTCCGCCAGCACGCGCTCTTTCGGGATCCCCGCCTGCCGCGCGATCGCTCTCGCCGTCGCCAGCCGGTCCCCGGTGAGCATCCACACATCGATCCCCAGCGCGCGCAGCTGCTCGACCGCCTCGGGCGACTCCGCCTTCAGACTGTCGGCGACCGCGATGATCCCGGCCAGGGCGCCGTCGATCGCCAGGAAGGTCGGCGTCTGGCCGCGCAGTGCCAGCTCGTCCGCCCGCTCGGCGAGATCGCCGTCGGTGTCGGCGCCCTCGGCCACCAGCAGCGCCGCGTTCCCCAGCAGGAGGCGCCGACCGCCGACCACCGCCCTGATGCCGTGCCCGGCCACCGCCTCGAAGGCGGAGGTCTCGGGCAGCGTCAGCCGCCGCTCCGCCGCCGCCGAGACGACCGCCTCGGCCAGCGGATGCTCGGAGCCTTGCTCCGCCGCCGCCGCCAGCCGGAGGATCTCGTCCTCGGCGTAGCCCGCCGCGGGGAGGATCGCCGTCACCACCGGCTTGCCGCGCGTCAGAGTGCCGGTCTTGTCGAGCACGATCGTGTCGATCTTCCGTGCCTTCTCGAGCGCCTCGCCACCGCGCACGAGCACGCCCAGTTCGGCACCCTTGCCGGTCCCCACCATGATCGCCGTCGGCGTGGCGAGACCGAGCGCGCACGGGCAGGCGATCACCAGCACCGCGATCACCGCCTCCAGCCCGAGCGTCAGACGCGGCTCGGCGCCAAACAGGAGCCACCCGCCGAAGGTGAGCGCCGCGATCGCCAGCACCGCCGGCACGAAGTACGAGGCGATCGTGTCCACGAGCTGCTGGATCGGGGCCTTCGAGCCCTGTGCCTCCTCCACCAGCTTGACGATCTGCGCGAGAGCGGTGTCCTTGCCGATTTTGGTCGCGCGGAAGATGAAGGACCCACTCTTGTTGAGCGTCGCGCCGATCACGGCGTCGCCGGCGTTCTTCTCGACGGGGATCGACTCGCCGGTGAGCATCGATTCGTCGACCGCCGAGCTGCCGAGCAGCACCTGACCGTCGACCGGGATGTTCTCGCCCGGGCGGACGCGGAGGGCGTCGCCGACCTGCACCTGGGCGACCGGAACATCGCGCTGTGCGCCGGTGGGGTGACCACCCGCGTCGAGCTCGACGACGCACGCGGTCTTGGCCTGCAGGCCCATCAGCCGCTTGATGGCGGCGCTGGTCTGGCCCTTGGCGCGCGCCTCGAGCCAGCGGCCCAGGACGATCAGCGCGATGATGATGACCGCGCTCTCGTAGTACGGCTCGGTCGCCATGCCCCACGCCACCGCCACCCCCGGCCAGAAGGTGACGAAGACGCTGAAGGCGTACGCCACCGACGTGCCGGCAGCGACCAGCGTGTTCATGTTGGTCGTGCCGTGGCGCAGCGCCTGCCAGGCGCCGCGGTAGAACTCCCAGCCGGCCCAGAACTGGATCGGCGTGGCGAGCGCGAAGAAGGCGTAATAAAGGAGGCGGCGCTCGATCGGCAGCGGGACGAGCATCGCGCCCATCATGGGGAGGCCGATCGCCAGACTCACCACGGCGCGCCGCAGCTTGCTGCGCGCGTCGCGGTCGCGCTCGAGCGCTTCGGCGTCGGGCGCGTCGGCCTGGGGATCGGCCGCCGCGGCGACCGGCGCGCCGATCCCGTACCCCGCGTCTTCAATGGCGGCGCGGATGGCCTCCAGGCCGGCGGTGCCGGCGATGGTGGCGCGCTCGGTGGCGAGGTTGACCTTCACCGAAACAATCCCCGGCACCTTGCCCACCGCCTTCTCGATCCGGCGCACGCAGCTGGCGCACGTCATGCCCGTGATCGGCAGGACCAGTTCGTGCGGGCCACCGCTCGGAGGCATGGCTGCTGCGGGAGGCGGCGCGGCCACGTCGGAAGGCGTGCGCTGGGACGGTTCGTGCGCACCGATAGAGCGCTCGCGCCGCGAGAAGATGGCGCGCAGGCGCGCGGCCAGCGCTGCGCCGTTCTCTCGGTAGTCCTGGTAGGCGAAGTTGGCGTAGTGGTCGTAGCGCAGCAGCATCGGGATCAGCATCGCGGGCATCATCAGCCCGTGCTGGAGCAGCATCAGGCTGCTCGTCTCGCCGATCGCCGTGTTGGGAAGCACGCCCGCCCAATAGCCGCCGATGAGCACCACCAGCTCCACCACCATCGCGGCCGACATCTCGATGGAGCACTTCCATCCCATGCCGCGGAAGCGCATCCACGCCGCCATCGGCGCGGTCATGTTGAAGGTGACGACGAAGAGCGAGAGCTCGGGGAGCTCGACGTAGGCGTTCGCGTAGCCGAGCCGGCCGGCGACTAACGAGTAGAGTGGGTTGAGAATCATCCCGAGACACATCACGGCGCACATCTCGAGGAAGTGCAGGAAGAGGGCGCCGATGCGGGCGGGGCTGAAGCGCCGGCGCGCGGGCAAGTAGGTGGCCGGCGGCGCGGTGGAAAGAGCGGACTGGGCGGTTGTGATCAGTGTGCTCATGACTGTGTCTCCTTTACTTGGTGCTCACGCGTTCTGCGTTGACTGCGTGTCGAGTGCTGCGAGGTAGATGAACATGCCGAGAGACATCGCGATCTGCAGCTCGAAGAAGCGGGGCAGCAAGCGACCCCGGCTGACGGCGCCGCGGATTCGGACGGGCCGCGGGTGGGAAACGGCGGTTGGCGCAGCGGCGATCACTGACCGGCTCCGCGGGCGCCAGCGGGGTCATCGGCGAGGTAGTCGGTCAGGCGACCGTGCTGGACGAGCCAGCGGGCGAACTCGAGGCGCCTGTGCTCGATCGAGATCTCGTTCAGCTCGCCCCGCACGTAGCGCCGACGGAGGGACTGCAGCGCCGCCCCTTCCCGTGCTGAGAAGCCCAGCTCGCTGAGGGGCGTCCCGGCTGCGGTCGCTGCGGTCGCTGCGGTGGGTGCCGTCGCCGCCGGTGCCGCCGTGTTGGTCCGTGTGGTCATCGCTGTGTCTCCTCTTGTCTTGCCGGGTGCCTCTATGGCGCCCGTCCTGAAAGCCAGTCTGCTCCCACCGGCCGGCTCTCACCAGCCACAACACTCCGACGCTGCCTCAACACCACACCCACAGTTGCCCGCGACCGCACGGGCGGGATTACGGCTCACCCGCCGCGCGGCATCAGGGTTTTTCCTGATGCCGCGCGCGCTCACCCGCGCTAGAAGGAGCTGTGGGGCGCGCCGTTGTCGTCGCCGGTTCCGCCCTACCCGCCGCGGCCTCGTTCGGCGCGCTTCTGCGACACCACCGCGAGGCCGCCGGCCTCTCCCAGGAAGACCTCGCCGAGCTCGCCGGCCTCACCGCCGCCGCCATCGGCGCCCTCGAGCGCGGCGAGCGCCGCCGCCCCTATCCTCACACCGTTCAGCTCCTCGCCGACGCCCTCCAGCTCGGCGCCGCCCTCCGCACCGCCTTCATCGCCGCCGTTGCCGCCGCACCGGCACCGCCCGCCCCCTTCGTCGGTCGCCAGGCCGAGCTGACCAGCCTCCGAGCGCACCTCGCAGATGCCGCCGCCGGCCAGGGCGGCCTCGTCCTTCTGATCGGCGAGGCCGGCATTGGCAAGAGCTGCCTCGCCCGCCGGTTCGCCGCTGAAGCCGCCTCCCAGGGCGCTGTCGTCCTGTGGGGCTGGTGCTACGAGGGCGACTGGCAGCCCCCCTACGGTCCCTGGGTCGAGGCGCTCCGCGCCCACGTCCGCACCTGCGCGGCCGACGGCACGCTCGGGTGCCTGCTGGCGGCGCTCGGCCACACCGCCGCCCCGCTCGCCCGCCTCATCCCAGACGTCGCCGCCGCCCTGCCAGACCTGCCCGTACACACACCCCTCAGCCCCGACGAGGAGCGGTTCCGCCTCTATGACGCCGTGATCCGCTTCGTCCTCGCCGCCGCGGCGGACCAGCCGGTCGTCCTCGTTCTCGACGACCTCCACTGGGCCGACGCGGACTCGCTGCGCCTCCTCCGCCACCTCGCCCGCTCCCTCGCACACGCCCGCGCCCTCGTCGTCGGCGCCTACCGCGATCCCGAGTTCGGCCTGACCAGCCGGCACCCGCTGGTGGACACCCTCTCCGTCCTCCGGCGCGAGGTCGACTACGCCCAGATCAGCCTCACCGGCTTCAACCACGACGAGCTCGCCCAGTACCTCGCCGGCGCCGCCGGCGGCGCCGGCGATGCGCTCCCAGTCGCGCTCGTGAAGACCATCGAGGAAGAGACGGGCGGAAACCCCTTCTTCACCCACGAGGTGCTCCGCCACCTCGTAGAGGAGTCGAAGCTCGTGCACCGCAACGGGCGCTGGTCGACCGACCACGGCGCCGGCGAGCTCGGCATCCCCGATGGGGTGCGGCAGGTTGTGGGGCGCCGCGTCGCGCGCCTTTCCGAGCAGACCGGCGCCGTGCTGCGACTCGCCGCCGGCTTCACCGGGCGTTTCTCCTTTGCTGTCCTGGAGGCCCTCTGTCAGCTGCCCGAGCACGCCCTGCTCGACTGTCTGGACGAGGCGCTTGAAGCGGGCCTCATCCGGCACGGCGGCGCGCCGCCGCGCTACGAGTTCACCCACGCCATCGTGCGCCACACGCTCTACGATGGCCTGAATCCGGACCGTCGCGCCCGGCTCCACCGGCGCATCGCGCACGCGCTCGAGCGCGTGCAGGACGGGACCGACACGGACCGCTCGGCCGAGCTGGCGGCCCAATACCACGCGTCCGCCTCACTCCCCGGCGCCGACCGCGGCATCCCGCCCGCGCTGGACGCCGCGCGGCGCGCGCACGAGGCGTACTCCCACGAGCGCGCCGCGTCCTATCTGCGGGTCGCCCGTGACCTCGCGGTCGATCGCCCCCTGACTGAGCAGGCGGAGATCCTGTGCGCCCTCGCGCGCTGCGAGTCGGAAGCGGTCGAGCTGGACCGCGCGCCCCAGACCGCAGCGGCGGCGCTGGAGGCGATGGGCGTCACGGGGGCGCCGCCGGTGGCGCGAGCGGAGTTCCTCGCCGGGGTCGCCCGCGCGCTCAAGGAGGCGGGGGCGAGCGCCGCGGTCTGGCGTCCGTTCGTCGATCGCGGCCTCGAGCTTGTCGGCGACACCCGGGACCTGCTCTGGGCACGCCTGGCGCTGCTGCGGGATCGCTTCGAGCCGATCCGCAGCGGGCCGATCGGCGCGGTGCGCTGGCTCGGCAGCGACGCCGAAGCGGTAGCGGTCGCGCGCGCCGGCGGCGACGAAGAGGATTACGCGCGTACGCTCGAGCCTCTCGACTCTCCCACCCGCGACGAGACGCGCGCTGTGCTCGCCCTGGCATCGACCTGGACTCGCCCCTTCGCCGTGATGCGTGCGCTCGACGTCGCCGCCCGCGCGCTGGCCTACCGGCACGGCGACTTCCCCGAAGCCGTGCGCGTCTACGAGCACCTGCTGGCCGCCGGCCAGCGGTACGGCTCGATCCCCGCCCAGGCCGAGGCGCTGTCCAACATCGGCTCGACGCAGATCGGAGCCGGCCGCTTGCTGGAGGGGAAAGCGACGATCGCCCGCGCCATGGAGCTCGTCGCACGTCTCGGCCCCGACCACCGGCTGCACCTCATGGCCACGACCCGCGCCATTGGGGTGGGCTACTACCTCGATGCGGACTGGCCCACCCTCGCGGCCGCGGGCAGGGCGTACGCCACCAGCGAAGCGGCCGTGCACAGCCCTGTGGGACTCGTCGCGGCGGCCTTCGCCGCACTCGCCGCCACTCGCGCCGGCGACGCGGTCGCCGCGCACGCCCTCCTTCGTGACGTCACGTCCGTCGCCGAGCGCATGGGCCCAGGGGCCTACGCCCAGAGCGTCGCCCTCGGCGCCGCCGCGAGCGCCGCCTGGGAGCTTGCGGATGCAACGCACGCCGCCACCTACTACCGTTTAGTGCTGGAGCTTGTGGACGCCGGCGCCGGCTGTTCGGTGTTCGGTCCGCTTGTCCTTCAGCTCGCCCGGATGGCCTCACTCCTCTCCGACCACCGCGCGGCGCGGGCCCACCTCGCGTGTGCGCGGCAAGAGACCGAGGCGCTCGATCTGCCGCACGTCCGCGCCATCGCCGACTATGACGAAGCCCTCGTCCTCCTCCGAGCAGGGGACCCTGACCCGATGCGCATCGCGGCGCTCCTCGACGCCGCCGCGGACGCCTTCCTCACGCA
>DASTZM010000807.1:0-8268 GCA_035764305.1 Chloroflexota bacterium
TCCAGCCAGGGCGACCCGGCCGCTCTCCGGCGAGACCGCAAGCGCGGTGGGCACGAAGCCCAGCGGCAGGCCGCGCTCGATCGTGAACCAGCTCCGCCCGGCGTCGAGCGACTTGTAGAAGGCGGTCCGGCCGGCTCCACCGGCTGCGGCTGCTCCCGAGGCGTACAGCACCCCCTCGTTCGCCCGGTCGGGAACCACGCGCTGAATGGCAGTGCCGGCGAGGCCGGCCGGGCGCCACTGCGCGCCCGCCGCTCGTGGCCGGACCGCGAGCGCGGCCCCGCCCGCCATCGCGAGCGCCTCCCGCCGGCGGATCATGATGGAAACGCGAAGACGAAGAGCAGGTCGTTCACGTTCGTGTTGGTCGGCCCGGTGACCAGAAGATCGCCGACCGCACTGAGGTGCGCGTTGGAGTCGTTGCGAGCCAGGGCGTCGCGTGGGTCCAGGCCCAGCGCTCGCGCGCGCGCCAGCGACCGGCCGTCGGCAAATCCGCCCGCCGCCTCGGTTGGGCCATCCGAGCCGTCGGTCGCCAGGGCGGCGACGAGCGCGCGCTCCAGACCGGCGAGCGCGATTCCCGCCGACAAAGCAATCTCCTGGTTGCGCCCACCCTTGCCGTCACCCCGCACCGTGACGGTCGTCTCCCCACCCAGAATCAGGCACGCCGGGGCGCGCAGCGGCTGACCGCGGTTAACGAGCTCCTTGGCCAGCGCGGCCGCCAGCTTGCCCGCGTCGCGCGCCTCGCCCTCCAGGTACGTCGTCAGCAGCAGCGCCTCGAGACCCAGGTCACGCGCCTTGCGCAGCGCCGCCTCGGCGGCGATGTCGTTGCTGCCGATCACGACCGTCGAGACACGGTCGAACAGCGGATCACCCGGCTTTGGCGTCTCCGGCGCCTCGCCGCGAGCGCCGCGCCCGAGCAGTGAACGGACCGGAGCCGGCACCTTGTCCAGCAGGTCAAACTGACGCAGCACGTCGAGCGCGTCGGCGAAGCTCGTGGTGTCCGGCACGGTCGGACCCGACGCGATGAAGTCCAGCGGGTTGCCGACTACGTCCGAGAGGATCAGCGTCGCCAGCGTCGCGGGGCTGGCAATCTGCGCCAGTCGTCCCCCCTTCACCCGCTCGATGTGCTTGCGGATGGTGTTGATCTGGTTGATAGTTGCGCCCGAGCGCAGGAGCAGGTTGGTCAGTGTCTGGTAGTCAGCGAGGCTGATCGATTCGTCCGGGAGAATCATCAGCGCCGAGCCGCCGCCCGACAGCAGGCACAGCGCCAGGTCGTCTTCGCCCGCCTCCTCCAGCAGGCGCGTAATCTCCGCCGTCCCGTCGAGGCCGTTCTGGTCAGGAAGCGGGTGCGCCGCCTCCTGAAGACGCACGCGCGCCGTGACATCGGTGTAGCCGTACTTGACGTTGACTACACCGGCTGCGATCCGGTCGCCGAGGAGCTCTTCGACCGCACGCGCCATCGGAGCACTCGCCTTGCCTGCGCCGACGACGAGCACTCGCCGGTAGCGCCGCAGGTCGTACTCGCTGTCGCCGATGCGCAGCCGGTCGCCGTCGAGCCGCACAGCGTTCTTCACCGCCTGGTAGGGATCGACGGCCTCCAGGGCAGCGCGCATGATCAGCCAGGCCACGCCGCGCCCGTTCTCGAAGGTCAACGCCGCTCCGTTGGTCCCAGGATCTGGGCTTGCCACTCTCAGCGGTCTACGTTAGCATCGCGCATCGCGGAACGCAGGGAGGAGAAGCGATGGCGCGACCCGTAACGCTCTTTACCGGACAGTGGGCCGACCTCCCACTCGCCGAGCTGGCGCCCAAGGCCAAGGACTTCGGCTACGACGGGCTCGAGCTGGCGTGCTGGGGCGACCACTTCGAGATCGAGAAGGCCGCCGAGGACCCGGGCTATTGCGAGAAGCAGCGCAAGGTGCTGAAGGACAGCGGCCTCGACTGCTGGGCCATCTCGGCTCACCTGCAGGGGCAGCTGATCCTGGATCGCGAGGACTCGCGTGGCGCGGGCTTCGCGCCCCCCGAGAAGCGAGGCTCCTGGAAGAACGTGCAGGAGTGGGCCACTCGCCAGATGATGCTCGCACCCCAAGCCGCCAAGAACATGGGGGTGAAGGTGGTGAACGGCTTCACCGGGTCGTCCATCTGGCACCTGATCTACCCGTTCCCGCCGCAGGACGAGCGGTTGATCGAGGATGGCTTCAAGCTGTTCGCCGAGAAGTGGAATCCGATCTTCGACGCGTTCGACAAGGCGGGGGTCAGGTTCGGCCTGGAAGTGCATCCCACCGAGATCGCCTTCGATTACTACACTGCCGAGCGCGCGCTGGAGGCGGTCAACCGGCGCGAGGCGTTTGGCTTCAACCTGGACCCCAGCCACCTGTATCACCAGGGCGTCGACGCGTCGCTCTTCGCTCGCGGGTTCCCCGACCGCATCTATCACACGCACATCAAGGACACCTTCGTCCGACGTGACGGCAAGGCGGGCATCCTGGGCAGCTACATCAACTTCGGCGACGCTCGCCGCGGGTGGGAGTTCCGCTCGCCGGGGCATGGGCAGATCGACTTCGGCGAGCTCATCCGCGCCCTGAACGACATCGGTTACCAGGGCCCGCTTTCGGTCGAGTGGGAGGACGCGGGGATGGATCGCGAGCACGGTGCGCGTGACGCCGCCGCGTTCTGCCGGCGCATCGACTTCAAGGCGGCTGGGCGCGCGTTCGACGCGGCGTTCAATCGCTAGGAGGAGCGAATCAGGATGGCCGAGTCACGCAAGCTTCGCGTCGGGATGGTGGGCGGAGGAGGCCCGGGCAACTTCTTCGGCGGCCCCCACCGGCGCGCGATTCTGATGGACAACGCGGCAGAGCTGACCGCCGGTGCGTTGCGCTCCGATCCTCAGGGCTCACTTCAGTCGGCCAAAGAGCTGTACTTCACCCGCGGCTACGCCGACTACCAAACGCTCTTTCGCGAAGAGGCGAAGCTCCCGGAGGGCGAGCGGATCGACTACGTCACGATTGTGACGCCCAACGACACGCACTTCCCGGTCGCCAAGGCGGCGCTCGAGGCCGGCATCTCGGTGCTCTGTGAGAAGCCACTCACGCTGACGCTGCAGGAGTCGCTCGACCTGGTGCAGCTCGTCAAGCGCACGCGGCTGCCGTTCACGGTGGCGTACAGCTACACAGGACTACCCATGGTGATGCTCGCGCGTGAGCTGGTGCGCGCCGGCGAGGTGGGAACGATCCGCAAGGTCGAGGCGTGGTACCCGCAAGGCTGGCTCGCATCGCCGCTCGAGGAGAGCGGCCAGCAACAGGCCTCGTGGCGCGTCGATCCGTCCAAGTCCGGAGCGTCCGGCTGTGGCGGCGACATCGGGACTCACGCCTACGAGCACGTGCGGTTCGTGACCGGTCTGGGTGCGGTGCAGGTGCAGGCGCGGCTGCACACCTTTGTGCCCGGCAGACGGCTGGACGACGATTTCACGGTGCTGGCGCGGCTCGAGAACGACGCCATCGCGACGATCGCCGCGTCGCAGATCACGATCGGCGCGCAGAACGACAATGGCTTCCGCGTGATCGGCGACCGGGGACGCGTCGAGTGGTCGATGCTTGACCACATGTCGCTCTACCTGTATCAGCCCGGCGAGCCGGTGAGGCAGTTCCGATTGGGCGCCGAGTACGGCTTCTTCCCCGACTCGATCAAACCGTATCTACGCCTGCCGAGCGGCCATCCCGAAGGCTTCCATGAGGCGCTCGCGAACCTGCACCTGACCCACCAGCTGCGCATACGCAAGGAGCGCGGCGAGGACGTGCCTGATCCGTTCCCGCACCCGGACGCGGTCGAGGGCGCGGTCGGAATGGCGTTCGTGGACGCCGCGGTCAAGAGCAGCGCGAACGACGGCGCCTGGACCGACGTCCAGCAGGTGCGGTAGCCGGTCAGCCGACTCGAAGCTCGCTCTTGCGCCGGGCGGTGCGCACCATGTCTCGGAACAGAGTCTGAGACTCGGGCATCAGCCGGTCGGCTCCTAAGCGCCGCTCGAGCAGCTCGATCGCCGCGGGGGACTCGACCAGGTCCGCCATGGCGCCGGCCAGAAAGCCGGCAAACGACGCGTTCACGCGCCACGCGAGCGGCTGCACGCCGTCCTCGTTGATCACGACCACGTGGTCCTTGAGCATGCCGTGCTCGTGCTTCACGAGTGGCTGGGGCAGGCGCGAGATCTGCATGGCTTCCTGGCGATCCTCACCCAGAGGAACGCAGGCGGCCGCCGTCAGTTCCGGGCGTCGAGCGACTGCCAGACCGCGCTGCGCGCCTGCTGGGCCAGCGCTCCAGACGTGTCGGGGAGCAGCCAGCGCCAGTACCACAGGCCGTTGCGTGACGCGAGCCCGATCCCGGTCAGGCTGGTCAGCTCCAACGTGGCGTTCCCCGTGAGACGCAGCGGCTTGCGCTGCCAGCCGTCGGTGAGCACGACTACACGGCCGCGCGCATCGGTGCGCCATCCCAGGATAGAGAGGCTTGCACCGGGCAGTGCCGACTGCGCCAGCCGGAACGCGTCGCCCTCGTTGTTGCCGCTCTCCGGCAGCCCGCCGCTGTACGCTGCGACGACGACGCCGTCAGGATCGGCGAGATTGGCAAGCGCGCGCGCGTCGCGCCGCCCGAGCGCCTGCCGCAGGCGTACGAGCGTGTCCAGGAGCGCCGGGTCGGACGCCGAGACCGTCGCACCGGCGGGTGGCGTCGCCATCTGCACCGCCGGCGGTGCCGGACGATCAGGCACCCGCCGCGAGTCCCAGAGCGTCAATCCCAACAGCACCAGGACCAGACCGCTCAGAACCAGTGGGCGCATCCAGAAGCGGAGCTCGCTCTCCTGCGGCGCGGGCGCGGCGGCCTCAGCGGGGATCGCGCCGTCGGGCGAACTGGAAGGTGGCGAAACGTCCGTTGGCGGGGCGGGGGTCGCCGGTGATCGCGCAGGTGGCTCGACCGCCCCCGGCGCGGACGGCGCCCCGGTGGCAGGCTCCATACCTGGTGTGCCGAGTATAACGACCCCGCCTCTCGTGCTCTCGTTCCTCGTCCAGCCATATCTGGTCACCGTCGCCGGCTACCCGATCCCCACGTTTGCGGTTGCGCTTGACGCGGCGCTTGCCATCGGTCTGATCGTCGCGCTGCGCCTTGCGGCGGCTCGCGGTGTTCCCACACTCCGCGCGCTCGACGTGGCGTTGTGGGTCTTGCCCGCTGCGCTGGTGGGCGCCAGGAGCTGGTACGTCGTCCGGCATTGGCCGGAGTACGCCGCGCATCCGCCGGCCATCCTCGCGCTGTGGGAAGGCGGCCTGTCGCTCACGGGGGCGGTCGCGGCCGGCGCGCTCGCCATCGCGGCCGTCGCGCGGGCCGTGCGCTGGACCGGTTGGCAGCTGGCAGACGGCGCGGCGATCGGCGCGGCGCTCGGCCAGGCGATCGGCCGGCTCGGCTGTGTACCGGCGGGCTGCGCCGCCGGACGCGCGGCGACGGAGCTCCCCGCGTGGCTGCCGGCGCTCTCGCTGCCCGATGCGAGCGGGTTGGTGGCGCCCCGCTTTCCGTCCCAGCTGGCGGAGTCGCTCGCCGATGGGCTGCTCGCGCTGGCGCTGTGGCGCCTGTGGCGAGCGCGCTGGCCCGCCGGTCGCGTCGCGCTCGCGTACCTTGCCGGGTATTGCCTCATACGCGCCGCGGCTCAGCCGTTCCGCGCGTGAACGACGCCGACCCCTTGTCGAGCGCGGCGTCGGACGGCGACGGAAAAGGCACCCTCTACGTCGTCTCGACGCCGATCGGCAACCTGGGCGATGTCTCGCTGCGCGCGTTGGAGACGCTGCGCCGCGTGCGGCTCATCGCTGCTGAGGACACACGCCACACGCGCAAGCTGCTGACCCACCACGGCATCTCGGCCCGTCTGGTCAGCTACCACGCCCACAACCGGCTCGCTCGCATCGACGAGATCCTGGCGCAGCTGGCCCACGGCCACGTCGCGCTCGTCTCCGACGCGGGCACGCCTGTTGTCTCAGACCCGGGCCAGGAGCTGGTGCGCGCCGCTGCGGATGCAGGCTATGCCGTGGTCTGCGTCCCCGGCGCCTCAGCGCTCACGGCTGCGCTGGCGGTCTCGGGACTCGAGGCATCGGTCGTGCACTTCGGCGGCTTCCTGCCACGCCGCCAGAGCGAGCGCCGGCGCGCGCTGGCCGCGATGCGCGCCTGGCCTGGCGTAGCCGTGGTCTTCGAGGCGCCCCACCGTCTGCGCTCGGCGCTCGAGGACGTGCTGGCGGAGCTGGGTGACGTGCCGCTGGCGGTGTGCTGCGACCTGACCAAGCGCTTCGAGAGCGTGTTCCGTGGCGTGGCGAGCGAGGCAGGCGCGCACTTCGCCGAGGTGGAGCCGCGCGGCGAGTTCACGCTGGTCGTGGCGCTCCCAGGAGCGCCACCCGACGAGCGCGCCGCGCCCGCGCCGCAGGGCACCCACGACCTGGAGGCCAGGTTCGACACGCTTCGGGCGGCGTTGGGAGACCGCGCGCGCGCGCTTGCGGCGCTCGCACGGGAGAGCGGTTTGCCCCGGAAAGAGCTCTATCGGCGCCTGATCAGCGGGCGGCGCAGCGATCGAGACTAGCGCGAGCGCCCGCCCCGCCGCCGCCCGCGAGCCGGGCGAGAGCCCTTCGTCGCGGGCGATGTCTCCCCTTCCTCGTCCTCGGCACCCGCGGGGGACTCGGGCTCGTCCCCATCGGACGCCGCGGTGGAAGGCGAGGCTTCGTCCCCGGCGTCATCCGCAGGGGAGGGATCTGTCTTCGCGGCTGACTTGGCCGCGCGACCGCGCCCAACGCGCCTCGAGCGGCTGGCGCGCGGCGCCGGCTCCTCGCTCACCGCGTCTTCGTCGCCCGGCGGAGACGCATCCTCCGGCTCGGCAACCGGTGCAGCGGGCTCGGGTGCGGCGCTGGCCAGGCGGCGCAGACGCTCGCCGGGCAGCACGACCGGCCCTCGAGCGCCAGACGGAGCAGGAGACGCGACGATCGGTGACCGCCGCGCCGGCTCCGGCGCGGACTCCGTGGCGGCGGCTTCCACCGCGGTGGGGCCCTCCGCCGCCAGGTCTCCCGCCGGGACTTGAACCGCTGCCCCAGCCGCCTCGGCGGGTGTGCCGGAGTCGGTCTCCTCGTCCTGGGGCTCGTCGGGCTCGGCCCCGTCCGCGAGCGCCTCTGGGCCACCCGTGACCTCGCGACCGCGGCGCCGCCTTCCCCCGCGCCGCCGACGGCGCGCCGCGGCTTCGCCGGCGGTCTCCTCGCCGTCGGCGAACACGGAGCCGGGCGTGCTGACCTCCGGCGCAGCCGGGTTCGGCTCGCCGATGCTCGTTGAGGGCGCCAGGGGCGGCGCTGCAACGGGCGTGACGACCGATCGCGGCGCGCGCGAATCGAAGCGCCCGCGCCGCGGCGAGTCCGACGCCGGTGCCGGCAGCGCCGCGGTGCGCGGCGCGCGCGGATAGCGCACTGGAGGCACCATCGCCGGGCGCGACTGCGTGCCGCTCGGCACCTCCTGCTCGAGGAGCTGTCTATACGAGATGAACTCGTCCGCCAAGTCGCGCAGCGCGCCGGCGGTCCGGTCTGAGCCCACCACCACGGCATGAAGTCCGCGGCGCTGGGCGAAGCGCAGCACGGGGATGAGGTCTTTGTCGCTGGTGGCCAGGATCACCGACGTGATGATCGGCATGAGGCTCAATGCCTCGGTAACGTCCACCGCCATCGCGGTGTCTGCCAGGCTCTTGGCGCCGCCCACGCCGCTGCGGGCTACGACCGAGCCGCCAAGCGGAAGGACGGGCGCATAGACCACTTCGACGCCGGCGTTGTAGATCGCCAGTCTCTCCTGGGGGTCCCGCCACTCGCCATACGCGCGGCAGACGGTCAGGACGCCGAACCGGCGGGCCCAGCGCAGGATTGGTCCTACGTCGGCCGGACGGTCCGGCATCTCCTGGCGCAGCCCAATCGCGAAGTTGTCCCAGTCGATAAAAAGCGCGACGGAACCGTTTGGGGTCCCGGCGCGGCGCTCACTTCGGTCGGTTGACACGGTGTTGCTAGATGTCCTTTCAAGGTGCGTCTGGCCGCGGCGGCGTGCTCTCACGCCAGGCATCGCGGTCGAAGGGGCGTGCGTGGTGCTGCGCTATACGCTTTTGAAGGTGCTGCGGCGATTATAGAGAGAGTCTCGCGACGTGGCCGAAGTCGTCAACACCGCCGTCATCAACGCGCCCCCCGAGGAGGTATTCGCGTACATCGCGCAGGCGGAGCGCAACGTCGAGTGGGT
>DASTZM010000808.1:0-5648 GCA_035764305.1 Chloroflexota bacterium
GGCGTCGGCCACGGGTGCGATCGACCGACTCGCGCTTGGGTCGATCGTTTCGGACACGACATGCAGCGGGGCAGCACTGACGGGCTGATTGGCAGCCGTAGCGCTGTCGGAATCGCTGTCGCGGGCACCCTGTGAGACGCCGAGCACCGCCTCCTGGCCACCGCCTGCTTCGACCGCCGCCACGACGGCGACTGCCTCGGCAAGAACGGCTGCCGCATCAACCACATGCTCGGAGGGAGCGGCGGTAGAGACGGCTGAAAGTACAGATCCGCTCGCTGCATCCGCGGCGCTGTCGGCGGCTGCCGAGAGAACAGCGTCCCCCTTTAGCAAGACGGGCGCTTGGTCAACCGCCTCGACCAGCCCGTCTGGTGCGCTGGCCACGAGAGTGACCGTGCCTTCGGACGCCGCAGGCGCCACGATGGCTGACACGGCTAAGATGGGAGTCTCGGCCGCGAGCGCCGCGGACGTAGTGGCCACCGGACCCGCATCGCCCTCGACCGAGGTCGAAGGTGGCACAACGCCGATGGCTCCCTTCGGACCGGGCTGCGCAACCGAGTCGCCGACGACGGTGTCGCCCGCGAGTTCGAGTGCGGTCGGCACGACCGGCATGGCGATCAGCCCCTGTGCCTGCGCCGCTGCGACGAGCGATTCCGCCGCCGCGAGCGCAAGAGGATCGAGCGCCAGCGCCGCCGCGAGAGAATCCTCGTCGACTACACCATCGGCACCCGTCGCGTGCGCGAGAGAGTCCGCGACCGTCTGGAGCAGCGCGGCGACATCAGCCTCCTGCTGTGGCGAGAGGGAGAGATCCTCCCCACTCTTGCCGTCGCGATCGGCGTTCATTCCCACGAGCCGCGCGAAGACGCCGTTGAGCGCCGCTACGTCGGCCTGCGGGTTGTCCGGCCCGTGCTGCCGGTTGGCTGTGCTGCCTGGGGTACTGGAAGTGGCGTTCGTCCGCTTCGGTGCGAGCGCCTCGCGCACGGCGCTGACCAGCTGCTTGAGCTGGCGCACGACGTCGCGCACCGCGTTTTCACGCGGCTCGGCTTCGACGCGCGTTTGACGTGTCGTCGCGCGGCTCGCCTGCCGGTCATTCGTCGCCTTGCGGGCGGCGATGGCCTTGGCGAGTGCGGCGGCGAACCCGCCCCCGTTTGCGGGGAGCGCGCTGCCGGCACGGTCGAGCCGACCCGCGTCGAGCGGACGGAGCGGCGCCGTGCGGCGGCCGGGTGTCACCGGAGCGAGCGGGACGGTCGGCGCGGCCAGGGACGAGATATCGGGCGTGGGAACGCCGATCGCGACCTTGGCAAGTGCCGGATCCCGGGTTACCCCTGGGACAGTGCTTGCCATTGAACCTCCTTTCCTGTGATCTTGCTGTGGGACCGCGCTTGTGACTTGCGGCCCCGCTCGGCTCGCCCTGAGATGAGCTGTCCCTTTCGCATGTCAGGGCGCATTGCCTACTAGCGCTTGCCTTCCCAGATGGCCTGCTTGAGCTGGTTGAACTTGACGTTCACCAGCTGCGTCGCGGCCTGGAAGAAGAGCTGCGTCTCGGCGAGACGAGTCATCTCGCGGTCGACGTCCACGTTGTTGCCGTCGTTGCGCATGCTCGTGGTGAGCAGCTGCGTGGCGCGCGGCTGAATCGAGGTGGCGTCCACCGGCTCGAAGGCGCCGATGTGACGCGAGTCAGATGTGCGCAGCTCGAGCGTGTCCGGCGACGGCTGGCGCCGGATGGCGGCGGCGAGGTCTTCCTCGAACGAGACCTCGGTCGCCTTGAAATTGGGCGTGTCGACGTTGGCCATGTTGTTCGAGATAGCCTGCTGGCGGAGCGAGAGCCCGTCCAGCGCCTTCTCGAGCAGCTTGGTTGTCAGGTCGTGGCGGATGACATCTGGCATGGTGTGGTCCCTGGGTTAGCGAGTCCGCGCGAGGCGGAGCACGTTCTGCACGTAGGACTGCGTCTCGGCGTAGGGCGGCACGCCGCCGAACGCGTCGACCGCCCCTGGGCCGGCGTTGTAGGCCGCGAGCGCGCGCTGGACGTCGCCGCCGTAGCGGGTGAGCATCTGCTTCAAGTACTTCGCGCCGCCGGCGATGCTCTGCGCGGGGTCGAACGAGTCGCGCACGCCGACCGAGCGTGCGGTCGAGTCCATGAGCTGCATCACGCCTTTGGCGCCGGCGCTCGAGACAGCATCGGCGTCGAGGCCCGATTCGGCGGTGGCAACCGCCTTGAGCAGTGAGGCATCGATCCCCTCGCGCGCGGCGGCCTGCGAGAGCAGATCGTCGAACGAGGCGCCGTCAAGCTGCACCGGGGCATCTGTGCGGCGGATAACGGGGGGCGAAATGGGCTGCCCGAGCGCGCGGGCACGATCGAGCGCGTGCTGAAGCAGGCTCAGCGGCTCAGGCATACGTCCCTCCGGTGGAATGGCGGTGGCGCATGACGACCATCTCGTCCTGATCGGCTGCCTCTCGGCGCGCCTGCTGCCTGTCGAAGTCGGTACGCTGCTTCTGCCGCAGGCGATCGAGCGCCTTCCGGTCCTGCATCGCCCCCACCAGCTGCTCGCGTTTGGTCTCGGTGGCGCGTTGCACTCGGTCGACGACCTGCTCCTGGCGGGTGATCTGCACTTTGAGCGCGTCCAGGTAGGTCATGCCGAATCGGAGCGACTCGATATCCAGCCGGCCGTCGAAGCGCTGGCGCTCGAGCTCGGCGAAACCCCGGTGCTCGGCGTCGTGCAGCTGGCCCAGAGAACGTTCCTCGCGCACCTGCGCCGCCTGGGCCTGGGCGTGATCGAGCTGCGCCAGCTCTTCGAGGCGCTGCTTGTGCTCGAGCACGGTTTGTAGGCGGAAAGTGAACCGGGACATCTTGGGTTAGTTGGGTCCTGCCGATGGCAGATCGAAGAGGTCGCGCAGCGATTTGACCGTTGGCTCGTAGTCCGCGAGCTCCTCCGGGATCTGCCGTAGGAACTCGCGCACGCGCGGCATCGCGGCGAGGGCGTAGTCGACCGCCGGATTACTCCCGGAAACGTACGCACCAATGTTGACGAGGTCACGCGCGTTTGCGTAGGTGGCTAGTACTTCGCGCAGCAGGGCGGCGGCTTCCTTGTGCTCGGCGGCGGCCACTTGGCTCATCAATCGGGAGACGCTGGCCAGGACGTCGATGGCGGGATAGTGGTTCTCGGCGGCGAGCTCACGTGACAGGACGATGTGCCCGTCGAGGATGGAGCGCACGGTGTCGGTGATCGGCTCCTGGAGGTCGTCCCCTTCCACGAGCACGGTGTAGAAGCCGGTGATGGTCCCCTTCTCGGAGGCCCCAGTGCGCTCCATCAGCTTGGGCAGCATGGCGAAGACCGATGGTGTGTAGCCCTTCGCGGCGGGAGGCTCGCCAATGGTCAGACCGATCTCGCGCTGCGCCATGGCGAAGCGGGTAACCGAGTCCATCAGGAACGAGACGTGAAGGCCCTGTTCGCGGAAGTACTCGGCGATGGCGGTGGCGACCCATGCGCCCTTGACGCGGACCAGCGCGGGTTGGTCCGACGTGGAGACGACGACGATCGAGCGCTTCAGACCCTCGGGCCCCAGGTCGCGCTCGACGAACTCGCGCACCTCGCGCCCGCGCTCGCCGATCAGCGCGATGACGTTGATGTCCGCTGTGACGCCGCGCGCGACCATGCCGAGCAGGGTGCTCTTGCCGACGCCCGAGCCGGCGAAGATGCCGAGGCGCTGCCCCTTCCCGCAGGTGAGCAGGCCGTCGATGGCGCGTACGCCAGTCGCGAGCGGCTGATCGATGCGCTGGCGCAGCAATGCAGCGGGCGGTGCGTTCCCGACGCCGTAGTGCCGGCCCGAGATGGGGCCTTTGCCGTCAATCGGCCGGCCGAGGCCGTCCACGATGCGCCCCACCAGCTGCGGGCCGATGACAATACTGAAGCCGGCGCCGGTCGAGACGACCTCGTTGCCAGGAGCGATGCCGTGCATCTCACCGAGCGGCATGAGCAGGACGCGGTCGTCGCGGAAACCGACGACCTCGGCCAGGATGGCCTCGGGCATCCGCGCCGAGCGGATCTCGCACACTTCGCCCATCTGGCAGGCCAGGCCGACGGCCTCGACGGTGAGCCCGATCACCTGAACGATGCGCCCCGAGCAGCGCAGCGGGTCGAGCTCGTCCAACGTGTGGTGGAAGCGGCCCAAGTCGACCTGCTCGACCCGATCCAGCGTGGGAGTCACGCCGACTCTCCGGTGAGTGCGAGGAGTGAGCGCTCTACCTTGTCCAGCTGGGTGGTGAGGCGGGCATCGACCGAACCGGTGCGGGTGTCGACGATGGCGCCGGCGGGCTCAACGGTGAAGTCGGGGACCAGCTCGACGCCGCGTGAGGCGAAGCGCGCGACGACATCGGCCAGGTACTCGCCCAGCCGGTCGATGGTCTGCGGGTTCAGGCGCAACCGCACCGCCCCATCTCCGGCGGCCTTGAGCATGGCACGGGTGACCAGTCCCTTCAGGACGTCGGGGTCGGCCTCGACCTGGCGCGCGATGAGCTTGCGCGCCACGTCCATCGCGAGGCGAACGATCTCGG
Organism: Chloroflexota bacterium; assembly: GCA_035764305.1. Taxonomy (GTDB): domain Bacteria; phylum Chloroflexota; class UBA11872; order UBA12225; family UBA12225; genus DASTZM01. The sequence goes on from DASTZM010000808.1 coordinate 4,550, forward strand.
GCTCGGCGGCGGCGATGAGTGCCTGGCGATCAACGGCGGCCTTCGCCGCGACGCCGAAAGCGTGCTCGAGCTGCTCGCGCAGCTCAGCGCGGGCGTGCTCGGTTCCCTCGGCGTAGCCCGCGGCGCGGCCGGCCTCGTGCCCCTCGGCGCGCGCCGTGTCGAAGATCAGCTGGCGGTTTGCCTCGGCCTCGGCGACGAGCTGCGTGGCCTCGGCCTGGTGCTCGGCGAGGATCTGGCGCGCCTCGGCCAGGGTCGTAATCGTCTCGCCAGCTTCCTCTAGCCGGGCACGCGCCTGCGCGGTGAGCTGCTCTGCCTCGGCGGTGGCGCGGCCCAGCTCGACCTGCGCCTGGGCGCGCAGCCGCTCAGCATCTGCGGTGGCCCTGGCCAGCAGGCGCCCCGCCTCGGCGCGGGCTGAGGCGAGCTCCGCTTCGGGATCGGGCGCAGCGACGGACGCGGCCGCCGCGGGCGCCCCGCCGTTGCCGGTGCGGATCGTGGAGATCGTCAGTCCGGCGAACGAGTGGGGGACCACCAGCGTCCGCGACCGGACGTCTGGTCCTTTGAGGATCATGCGCTCTTGCTGTTGACGCTACTTCAGGTCGTCCGCTCCACCGCGTGAGATCACGATCTCTTCCGCCTGCTCGAGGCGACGGACGACCGACACGATCTTCTGCTGCGCGTCCTCGATGGCGGAAACGCGCTGCGGACCCATGATCTCCATGTCGTCGCGCAGCGCCTGGCCAGCGCGCGTGGACATGCCCTTGGCGATGATCCGCTCGCGCAGGTTATCGGACGCGCCGCGCAAGGCGAGCGCCAGCTCCTTCGAGTCCAGCTCACGGCAGAGACGCTGCAGGTCCCGGTCCGAGAGGCTGTTGATGTCCTCGAAGACGAACATGTTCTTCTTGATCTCTTCGGCCAGCTCGGGCTGGTTCTCGTCCAGCACCTCGACGATCGCCTTCTGGCTGGCGGTGTCGGCGGCGTTGAGGACGCTGACCAGGTGCTTCACGCCGCCGACGAGCGACGTGTTGGTGGCACCGATGTTGGACAGCTTCTGTTTGAGGAGCCGATCGACCTCTTTGATGACTTCGGGCGCGGTGCGGTC